>DATIPL010000585.1:0-1912 GCA_035471965.1 Gammaproteobacteria bacterium | reverse complement strand
GAGACAGGATATCGTATCGTCTTCGACAGCGGGCGAGAACCCACTGACGCTGCCGGGGACTGCGGTGATCGGAACCGAAGCTGGACTCGAGCGCGAATCGACGCGCGTAGCGCTATGTTTTCAGTGTGCTTACGGTGCGGTTTCTGCCCTCGGCCTTCGCCTTGTAAAGGTTTTCGTCAGCCTCGGCGACAATTTCGTCCGCGGCCGATGGACCCTCGGGACGCAGGGTGGAAGTGCCGAGCGATATGGTCAGCGAGCGCTGGCCCTCGCCCAGCGGGAACGTCAGTGCTTCGACGAAGGTTCTTACGCGTTCCGCGGTCATGAAGGCCTGGTCCTCATTGTGACCGCGAAGAATGATGGCGAACTCCTCGCCACCGTAGCGCGCCAGGATGTCTTCCGATCGCAGGTGCCCGGAAAGGCGCTCCGCCAGGCGCCGAATTACGAAGTCACCTGCCGCGTGACCATAGTCGTCGTTGATGTCTTTGAAACGATCCAGGTCGAAGAGTATGACGCTCAGCGGATCGCCATGGCGTTTCGCATAGGCGAGCTCGTGCCGGAACCTGGAGTCGAAGTAGCGTCGGTTGTACAGACCGGTGAGGTCATCGTGTATCGACTGTTCGTACTGCCGGATCCGGGTTCGAACGTCGGCAGTGTTCTCAATGCCGTACTTCAGCACGGTGTAGGGACCAAGCTTGATCAGATCGCCGTCCAGAAGCTCGTGGACTTTGCGCTTGCAGCCGTTGACGAAGACCCCATTGGTGCTGTTCAAGTCGGTGATCATGAACGTCGTCCCGGGCCTCCGCTCGATTCGGCAGTGGTTACGGGAAATCCCGCTGCCGACCAGGGCAATGTCGCAGCCGGCATCGCGGCCCACGGTGAGGGTGGTGCCATTGAGCAGAATGGTCATTCCGACCTGGGCGCCGGCCACCACGCTCAGCACGGGCGTGCGGGCGTCGCCATAGACGTCTGAGGCCTTGATTTCCGCCGATGCGATTTCGGTCGTGACGCCCCTGGACCGGTACCGCGTGGTGCCGCCGGGCCCGTTGCCAGGTGGAGTTTCTCCAGCCATTGAGTTCTCCGGGGTACGGGTGGTGTATCGGCCGGGCCCGCCGATACTTTAGTTTCCCGGCGGCAACCGAAGGCGCTCCGCGGGCGCTCTCCCGATTGCGGCAGCAGTGACGGCAGCGGCTATCGGCCCAGGGGACTCGATTTCACTGACCCGCCGCGTCCCGGGCGATGCGTTCGAATATACCGTCGAGTTCCTTGGCCATCTGGTCGAGCTCGGCGTTTTCGTAAGGGTTGAACACGCTGCTCGGGATCCTGTAGGTGAGCGTCGCCGTGCCGTCGGCATTTTCAGTGATGTAGTAGCGGATTGGCGCTTCAATTCCGGCGGGAACGCTGGCGTCGAGCATGCGCACCGCGTATTTCGGGTGATAGACCATTACCACCATGTTTCCGGGAATGGTGACGCCGATTTTTTTTGCGCCCGCGGTGGCGCTCGCGCGGGCCACGATTCCCATCTTGTTATCCTTCACCGCTTCTTCGAGGCGTTGGACCAGGGCCGCGAAAGAATGCGGCGTCTTCATCACCCGGGTCCCTGGATAGGGAGTCGGGTTGTCCGCTTTCACCCCAGCGGGAGCGAGCGCAAGGCTCATGAGCAGCGCAAGCGCGCTGAGGTGTGCCGGCCTGGTCATGCATATCTCCTCGTTGCATACGACAAAGAGACGAACCGGAATCAACCGGCCCGCCCCGTTGGCCGTATGGCGATCCCGGGCGAAAGCGGAAAGCGCTCAGCCCGATACGATGAGCTTATAGTCCGGAGTCGGATTCAGCGGGCATGAGTATACATACTCCCCGGGCTTGAGATCGATTTCGTAGTCCCTGGACTTACCCGTCGTCAGGCCGCCGCCGG
>DATIPL010000584.1:0-1580 GCA_035471965.1 Gammaproteobacteria bacterium | reverse complement strand
TGAACTCACCCTCCAATCCCACCGGCGCGGCCTATACGCGCGATGAGATCAAGGGACTGGCGGAGGTGCTTCTCACCCACCCCCATGTCCACATCCTGACAGACGATATTTATGAACACATCGTCTATGACGGGTTCGAGTTCTCGACCATCGCCCAAGTCGAGCCCGGACTCTACGAGCGCACGCTCACCATGAACGGGGTGTCCAAGGCTTATGCCATGACCGGGTGGCGGATCGGCTACGCCGCGGGCCCGGAGCCCCTGATCAAGGCAATGGCGAAAATTCAGTCCCAGTCCACATCCAACCCGTGCTCCATCAGCCAGGCGGCGGCGCTCGAGGCCTTGACCGGGCCCCAGGACTTCATTCCCGAACGGGCCGCGGCCTTCTGTGAGCGGCGCGACCGCGTGGTGGCGCTTCTGAATTCGGCGCCGGGGATAAGCTGTTATGAGCCCGACGGCGCGTTCTACGTCTATCCCAGCTGCGAAGGGCTGATCGGCAAGAAGACGGCCGATGGCGACGTGCTGGAGGACGATACGGCGGTGACGGCGTGGCTGCTGGAGACCGAGGGGCTGGCCGTCGTCCAGGGCGCGGCCTTCGGGGTATCGCCCTGTTTCCGCATCAGTTATGCCACCTCCATGGACGTTCTGGAGGAGGCCTGCAGCCGAATTATCCGCGCCTGCGAAAGCCTGGGTTAGCGGCCGCAGGCGTTTCCCAGATTCCCCTTGCAATGGCCGGTACCCTCCTCGACAATTTCAACCAATAACCGAGGCTGCCGGTTGCCGGCTGGGGTCCCAAGCAGGCCGCCGCCGCAGGCTGGGCGGGAGCATTTCCTTCCGCACCGGTGAGCCGCAAAACAGGGGCCGCCAGCCCCCCGAATTCAGAGCCGGAATCAACGACTTCTGGCCGGGAGAGCTGATATGAGCGAAGTGCAAGGAGGGGTCCGCTGCGTCGCGCTGGTCGGGCCCTATCTCAGCGGAAAGACCACCCTTCTCGAAAGCCTGCTGCACGTCGCCGGTGCCATACACCGCAGGGGCAGCGTCACCGAAGGGACGACGGTCGGCAATTTTTCGCCCGAGGCCCGGGCGCGGCAGATGGGCGTTGAACTGAGTACCGCCCACGCCAATTATCTTGGCGATGAATGGCGGTTTATCGATTGCCCCGGATCAGTGGAATTCGCCCAGGACAGCCTTAATGCCCTGGCCTGCGCCGACGCCGCCGTCGTCGTCTGCGAGCCCGAGATCGACAAGGCGGTGACGCTGGCGCCCATCGTCAAGCAGCTTGAGGATTCCGCCATTCCGCACGTTCTTTTCATCAACAAGATGGAAGAGGTCACCACGCCGGTGGCCGACATCATCAACGCTTTGCAGGAGGTTTCCAGCCTTCCGCTGGTTCTGCGCCAGGTTCCGATCCGCGAAGGTGAGGGGATAACGGGCTACGTGGATCTCCCCAGTGAGCGTGCCTATCACTATAACGCCGATGCGGTGTCCGATGTGGTTCCGGTGCCAGATGAGATGGCCGAGCCCGCCGCCGAGGCGCGCAACGAGATGCTGGAATCCCTTGCCGATTTCGATGACGAGCTG
>DATIPL010000583.1:0-2070 GCA_035471965.1 Gammaproteobacteria bacterium | reverse complement strand
CCCGAGTCCCGCCTCGAAGGGACCGTAAATGGGGCGAAATTCCCGCGCCCAGCTGCCGAAGCTCTTTTCAAGCCGCAATGAATTGAGGGCGCGGCCGCCGAAGTGCTTCAGGCCCAGATCGGCCCCGGCTGAGACCAGCAGGTCGTACAGGGTGCGCTGATAATCAGCGCGCACCCAGATCTCATAGCCCAGATCGCCGGTGTAGGTGATTCGTCCGAGCTTGACGGGAATCCGATCCAGCGTGGTCTCCCTGAACGCCATGAATTTGAAAGCCTCGTTGGAAACATCCTCATTCGTCAGGCGAGCAATAACCTCGCGGGACTTCGGTCCCGCCACGGACAGCCCGGTAATTTCCGCGGTCATGGATCTCAGGCTGACGCCGTTTGCGGGAAGGCGCGACTCGAACCAGCGCAGGTGATACTCCTCGGCGACGCCCGATCCAAAGATGTAGAAGCGCTCGGGTCCCGCCTTGGCCACGGTGAAATCGCCAATGAGCTTGCCCTCCGGGTTGAGCATCGGCGTGAGGGCGATGCGCCCCTGGCGCGGCATCCTGCTGGCGAGCAACAGGGACAGCCAGCCTTCGGCGTCCCGACCTTTGACCTCGTACTTGGCGAAGTTGGAGATCTCCAGCAGGCCCGCCGCCTCGCGCACCGCGCGGCACTCCTCGGCTACGGGACCGAAGGCGTTGGAGCGGCGGAAGGTGACGTCCTCGACGGGATCCTGTCCTTCCGGAGCGAACCACAGCGCGTGCTCGAGCCCATAGGAGACTCCGAACACGGCGTTTTTGTCTTTCAGCCGCTCATAGATGGGGGTGGTCCGAAGCGGTCGCGCTGCCGGCAGCTCTTCGTTGGGGAAAGTGATGCGAAATCGCCTCGAGTAGTTCTCTCGCACCTTGGCATTGGTATAGGCCATGCTGGTCCAGTCGCCGTAACGGGCGACGTCCATGGCCCAGACGTCGAAGCCCGGATCGCCGTCGGCGATCCAGTTGGAAAGGGCGAGGCCCACACCGCCGCCTTGGCTGAAGCCCGCCATCACGCCGCAGGCCACCCAGAAGTTCCTCAAGCCCCGGACCGGCCCCACCAGCGGGTTGCCGTCCGGCGCAAAGGTGAACGGACCGTTGATAATCTGCTTGATGCCTGCGCGCTCGAATGCGGGGAAGTGCTTGAAACCCACTTCCAGGCTCGGGGCGATGCGGTCGATGTCCGGCGGCAGCAGATCGTGACCGAAGTCCCAGGGAGTGGTTCGCTCCGACCAGGGCAGGCCCTTTTTCTCATAGGTGCCCATGAGCATGCCGTTGCGCTCCTGGCGCATATAGATCTCGCCTTCGAAGTCGATGGCATGCAGCACCTCTTCCTTGCTCGCCATCACCTCCGGCATATCCTCGGTGATGAGGTACTGGTGCTCCATGGCGAGTATCGGAAGTTCGAGCCCCACCATGCGGCCCACCTCCCGCGCCCACAATCCTCCGGCGTTGACCACGTGCTCGGCATGCAGGCTGCCTTCTTCAGTGACGACGTCCCAGCTGCCGTCGGGCCGCGGCCGCAGGTCGGTGACCCGATTGTGGCGGTAGATCCCGGCGCCGTTCACCCTGGCCGCCTTGGCGTAGGCGTTGGTGACGCCGGCTGGGTCGATATGGCCTTCCACCGCATCGTAGAGCGCGCCGACGAAATATTTTTTTTCCATCAGCGGAAACCGCTCGGCCGCTTCGTCCACGCTCAGAAGCTCGGTCTGCATGCCGAGATAGCGTCCGCGGGCATGGGCCGCTTTGAGCCAGTCCATGCGCGCCCTGGACCCCGCCAGCAGCACTCCGCCGGTGATGTGCACGCCGCAGGACTGGCCGGAGATCTCCTCGATCTCTTTATAAAGCCGGATGGTGTAGTCCTGGAGCTTGGCTACATTGGGGTCGCTGTTGAGCGTGTGCATGCCGCCGGCCGCGTGCCAGGTGGATCCGGAGGTGAGCTCGTCGCGCTCGATAAGGACGACGTCTTTGAAACCTTGCTTGGTGAGGTGGTACAGGACGCTGCAGCCGACGACGCCGCCGCCGATGACGGCTACCTGAACGTGGGATTT
>DATIPL010000582.1:0-5247 GCA_035471965.1 Gammaproteobacteria bacterium | reverse complement strand
GGTCGCCGTATACGCGCCCCTGGTCGCCGCTGCGATGGCCCTGGGGCTGGTATTCCTGTTTCCCTGGGTAGTGATCCAGGCGCTGGCCTTCAACGCAAGATACTCAAGCTACCGTAACCTGCGGTTCCGTTTCGACGGCAGATACGCTGAAGCTTTCCGCTTCTACATCCTGTGGACGATCTTCGCCGTATTCACGTTGGGGATTGCCTATCCTTACGCCGTCTATCTGCGCAAGAGATTCATGGTAGAGCGCAGCCGTTACGGAGAAGCGTCGTTCGAGTTCAGCGGCCGCGGGCGCTACTTCTACGCCGTGTACGTTATCGCGGTTCTGACCGTGCTGGGCCTTTTCGTGGGAATGACCGTGATGCTCGGCGGAGCTGCAGCGATCTCGAACATGTTCGGAAGTCCGGAGACGAACCCCGGGGATCCCGGAACCTCGCGGGTACTTTTCTTTTTTACTCTGGCAATGAACTTTGCGGTTCTGGCCGTCTTCCTGGGGACGGCTATCGTGGTGCAGACGCTGGTCACCAACTACATGCTTCAGCACACGAAGCTTGCCGGTCTAGAGTTCGACATGCGCATGGATCCGATGCGCGTACTCTGGATCCAGTTCAGCAATATCATCTTGATTGTGCTCAGCGTCGGATTGATGATTCCCTGGGCCAGGGTGCGTATCGTCAGCTACCGACTTTCCTGCCTTTCGCTGCTGGCGTCGGAGCCTCTGAACAGCTTTGCCGCCGGTGAGCGGGAAAAGCTTTCCGCTACCGGAGAGGAAATGGGAGAAGCGCTGGACCTCGATTTGGGACTGTGATCCGGCTGACCGCAGCGTACTACGACGGACGCTCGTCGGTCCGACGGAAGGTAGAGCTCGTCTTCACCGAACAGGGCCGGGTTGAAATTCGAGGCGAACACTTCGATCGCTCGTATGAGTATCCGGAGCTGCGAATTTCTTCCCGGCTCGGAAATACGCCGCGCCATGTTTATCTTCCCGATGGCGCCAGTATGGAGATCGCCGACAACGACGCCATCGACTCTGCCATTGAGCGTCTAGGCGGCTACGAGGGCAATCGCTTCCTTCATTTTCTGGAGAGCCGGTACGCCACGGCATTGGCGGCCCTTATGGTCTGCCTTGGCGTTGCATTCAGCGTCATCGAGTACGGTATTCCCCTTCTTGCGCGTCATGTCGCGTTCGCCCTGCCGCCCGGCGTGGAGGCGACGCTGGGGCGCGAGGGGCTGGAGACCCTCGACCGCGGTCTGTTCAGACCCACGACACTGGAGTCATCGACCCGGTCAAAGCTGAGCGAGTTGTTCCAGATGCTGTCAAGCGGTGATGACGAAGGACCGCCGACGAGACTCGAGCTGCGCTCGAGCCCGCGGCTAGGCGCCAATGCCTTCGCGCTTCCGTCGGGGATCGTCGTCATGACCGACGATCTGGTGAAGCTGGCGCAAGAAGACGAGGAGCTGCTCGCGGTAATGGCGCATGAGATCGGTCACGTGCATCACCGCCACATTCTGCGGCAAATTCTCCAGAATTCCATGACCGCGCTGCTGGTGGCGGGATTGTTCGGAGACTTGAGCTCCATTGCCGGACTGTCCGCGACCCTGCCCACTTTTCTGGTACAGCAGAAGTACACACGCGAATTCGAGCGGGAAGCGGACGCCTTCGCCGCAGAGGCGCTGCGCGCTCGCGGCATATCTGTGGTTCATCTGGCCAACATTCTGAAGCGACTGTCCCGGTCCCAAGGCGGATCGGACGGGGGACTTCTCGACTACGTTTCCTCTCACCCGGCTACCGATGAGCGCATCGAGATTCTTACGTCGCGCCAGCGAACGCAGTAGCGGCGCCGAAATCAGCCGAAGTTGATTTTCGCTTCCAGGCTGTTCCGAGAGTCCGCGTTGTTGAGCGCCTCCTCCAGAGTAACGCGGCCTTCCTTGTAAAGCCTGTAAAGGGCGTCATCGAATGTCTGCATTCCGCTTGCGCCGCTGTCCGTCATGGCCTGCTTTATTTCATCCAGCTCGCCCTTGAGGATGAGCTCACCGATATGAGGCGTGACCAGCATTACTTCGATGGCGGCGCAGCGCTTTCCTCTGACGTCGGGAACCAGCCGCTGCGAGATCACGGCGCGCAGATTCAGCGACAGATCCATGAATAACTGCTTGTGCAGATCCTGGGGAAACATGTTGACGACCCGCTCCATGGCCTGATTCGCGTTATTGGCATGCAGAGTCGCAATGGCCAGATGCCCCGTATTCGAAAGCTCGAGTGCAGCTTCCATGGTCTCCCGATCGCGGATCTCGCCGATGAGAACCACGTCCGGCGCTTCACGCATGCTGGCCTTCAGCGCCCGCGCATAGGATACCGTGTCTGTTCCGATTTCCCGCTGACTGACGATTGATCGTTTATTGGGGTGTGAAAACTCAATCGGGTCTTCAATGGTGAGAATGTGGCCGGCCTGGTTCTCGTTTCGGTGATTGAGCATCGCCGCCAGTGTGGTCGACTTGCCCGATCCCGTGGCTCCCACCATCAGCACCATGCCCCTTCGCGCCATGATGATTCTGGAGAGAACCTCCGGAAGGCCCCATTGTTCAAGCGTTGGAATCTTCACCGGCACCAGCCGGAGAACCATCCCCACCTCTCCACGCTGACGAAATACGTTGACCCTGAAGCGTGCGCTCTTGTCCGGAAGAGCGATGGCAAAATCGCACTCCATGGTTTCTTCGAATTCAGATCGCTGCCTGTCATTCATGACACCAAGGGCGGCCGCACGGCAAAGCTCGGGAGTAAGCTCTGTTTTACCGACGGACTGAACGTTTCCGTCGATCTTGATCTTCACTGACGCGCCCGAGGTGAAGAATAGATCCGAGGCGTTCTTTTCGACCATCAGCTTCAGGTAGGGCTGGATGTCCATCTGTGTCCTTCGGGAAGACTCAAGTCAACGGTAAGCGACTGGCGCTTCGTGCCTGAATATGTACCCGGTTTGCGTCCACCACGGCTTAACGAGATCCCTGCGGATCCCTCGTCTACGAGTCCTCACCGGAAAAGTTAGACGCTGATGGTCTTCGACGCCAGCGCGATGGCGCCAAGGAAGTCTCGTCTCATGCCCGGAGCCCGAGCCGGCGAAGCCGCCGCCAGGTGGCCAGGTGTCCGAAATCACCGCATCATCTGACTCTTTCCTTCGTTCGACTCCTCCAGAGAAAGATGGTCGAGGCCCTCCATTGCGTCTTTGGACTTGGCAGCTTTGCCTTCCAACTTGATCTTCAGTCTCAGCTCGTTTTGAGAATCGGCGTATCGAATGGCGTCCTCGTAGGTAATCTGGTCCGACTCGTAGAGATCGAATATAGCCATGTCGAAGGTCTGCATCCCCAGCTCTTTCGACTTCTGCATGATCGGCTTGATACTTTGAAATTCCCCCTTGAGCACGAGATCCTTGATCAAAGGAGTATTCAGCATGATTTCGATCGCCGCTACCCGACCGTCCCTGTCCGGTCTCTTGATCAAGCGCTGGGATATCACCGCCCGGAGATTCGAAGACAGGTCCATGAGCAGCTGCTGCTTTCGGTCCTCGGGAAAGAAGTTGATGATGCGGTCGAGAGCCTGGTTGGCGTTGTTCGCGTGCAGAGTGGCCAATGCCAGATGGCCCGTTTCCGCAAACTGAATACCAAATTCCATCGTCTGACGGTCCCGGATTTCACCGAGTAGAATGACGTCGGGCGCCTGGCGCAGGCTGTTCTTCAGCGCGATATGCCAGTCTTCGGTGTCTACGCCCACTTCTCTCTGCATGATCACGCAATTCTTATGCGGGTGAACGTATTCGATGGGGTCTTCAATCGTAATGATGTGGCCATAGCTGTTGCGGTTTCTATAATCGAGCATCGCCGCCAGGCTGGTCGATTTGCCGGATCCGGTGCCGCCCACCATCAGCACCAACCCGTTCTTGTTCATGATGACGTCTTTCATCACTTCGGGCAGCGCCAGCTTGTCCAGGTCAGGAACCTCCGTGGTAATTGTTCGAACCACGAGACCAGGGCTGTTCTGCTGAACGAAGGCGTTACACCGATAACGACCCATGTTGGGCGGAGCAATGGCAAAGTTACATTCCTTGCTGGCCTCGAACTCCTTCAACTGTCGGTCGTTCATAATCGCGTAGGTCAGGGACTTCGCATTGTCCGGCGTCAGGGCCTGCTTTGACACCGGGGTCACCTTTCCATCGATTTTCATCGCCGGAGGAAACCCGACAGTAATGAACAAGTCTGACGCGTTCCTTTGTCGCATCAGCTTGAGCAGGTCAAGCATGAACTTAATAGCCTGATCTCTTTCCATTGTTACGCTCCGGTGCTCGGCTCCACGCCCAAGGTGTCAAGGCCTAGAGCGAGTCCTTGTTCGCGGCCTTCGCAATTGCAGTTTGACGCGAAACCAGACCCTCTTTCACCAGCCGCTGAAGATCCTGATCCAGCGTCTTCATTCCGAGCTGTTGCCCGGTCTGAATGGCCGAATACATCTGCGCAATCTTGTTCTCACGAATGAGGTTTCGAATGGCCGGGGTTCCGATCATTATTTCGTGTGCGGCGACGCGTCCGCCGCCGTTTTTCTTCAGCAGAGTCTGGGATATCACCGCCTTGAGCGACTCGGATAACATGGCTCGCACCATGTCCTTCTCTTCTGCCGGAAACACATCGACGACGCGATCGATAGTTTTTGCGGCCGAGCTCGTGTGCAGCGTACCGAATACGAGATGGCCGGTTTCCGCCGCGGACAGCGCCAGCCGGATGGTCTCGAGGTCGCGCATTTCACCCACCAGAATGGTGTCCGGATCCTCACGCAGCGCCGAGCGCAAAGCCTCGTTGAACCCCAGCGTGTCGCGATGCACCTCGCGCTGGTTTATAAGGCACTTCTTGCTTTCGTGCACGAACTCGATCGGATCCTCTACTGTAAGTATGTGCCCGTGTTCTGTCTCGTTCTTGTGGTTGACCATCGCCGCGAGCGTGGTCGATTTACCGGAGCCCGTGGGGCCAGTGACCAACACGACACCCCGGGGTGTTTCCGAAATTTCCTTGAAAATGGAAGGAGCCTTGAGATCCTCCAGCGTCAGAATCGTCGATGGAATAGTGCGGAACACCGCGCCGGCGCCCCGGTTGTGGTTGAAGGCATTGACCCGAAATCGCGCCAGTCCGGGCACTTCAAAGGAAAAGTCCGTTTCCAGGAACTCCTCGTAATCCTTACGCTGCTTGCCGTTCATGATGTCGTAG
>DATIPL010000581.1:0-2683 GCA_035471965.1 Gammaproteobacteria bacterium | reverse complement strand
ATATCCCGCACGACCTGTTCGGCCGCCGCCTTCTGCTTCCCGGATTACTGTCTCATCTCCACTCCTTGGCGGTTACGATGAGCCAGAAATCCTCCCTCCCGCAATCACATCAAAATGGCCCACAGGCGCTGATGCCGGACATCGTCCAGAGCGCGGCGCGGCGGCCGCATATGGACGAGGCGCCGGTCAGCCCGGTCGACCCGGACGCCCGCTTCGGGATCGACAACGAGCGCCGGCGCTATCTCTTCGGCTACAAGCTGCGTGTCACGGTGGATGCAGGCTCGGGCCTGGTGCAGACCCTGGCGACCACGCCGGCCAACGTCCAGGAGGTCGCCCTCGCCGGGGCCCTGATTGGGGGCGACGAGCAGGCGGTCTATGCCGACCGCGGCTACGACGCCGGCTGGCTCCACCGGGACCTAGCCGAGCGCGGCATCGCCGACGGCATCATACGCCGCAATCGGCCCAAGCATAAGCTCGGCGCCCAGGAGATCGCCCGCAACCACGCGCTCTCCCTGCGGCGGCGCCCGGTCGAGAAGCTGTTCGGCACCTTGAAGCGCAGCTGCCGTCTCGGCCGCGTCCCTTACTTCAGCCTCGCGCGCAACGCCACAGCCCTCGCCCTGGCCTGCTTCGCCTTCAACCTGCGGCGATGGCAGGCGATCGCCACGCCATGAGTCCGTCCGCCGCCGGCCAAAACGACCCTATCCAGGCCGGCGAACAGACAAAACGGAGCCCCCAAGCCACCTCAATGCTGCTCACAGCCACCCCCGCAACCTTTGGGCACTATCCGCGCAAAGGTCTCCAGCATGAGGACCTCATGTCGAACCTGTCGAAGGGCAAGGTCTGAGTCAATCCGAACACCCGTCAGCATCAGGCGGGTAAAGACGGGCTTCTATCGGACGTGAATTGACTGACACTCGGAATGCCTACCGCCAAAGCGAGCCCGCCGCCAAGTTTGAGAAGATCTGCGCAGCACCAGCGCATGACGTTGTTTACGCTCCGAAAGATGCCGGTCTAAGGCCATCGCGATAACTCAATTAGATGCTGCGGCTTAGCCAGGGCAGCCGCCCGGACATCGGCTGGTCGTACGCCCGTCGAGATCGCGATTCTTATACCATATCATCCATCGCACAACGTCCACCGGTCCATGCCGCCGGCAAATGCCGCGTCGATGGGCGAGATTCCTTCGAAACGCAACACCGATGCGGACAATCGCGACCTTGACGCCCGCCCTCCGATCGCCGATTTGCCGCTTACGGCTTCTCCGCCAAATACCAGAGTCTCGTAATCGCCCGAGCATGTCGGCTGTCCTCACGGAATTAGACGGTGAAGAGAATCACAATCGCTGCGCTTTGAGGATCCCGCAATGTGCGCTTCGAATTCAAACGAAGAAAACATTCATCGAAGCGTCCCGCGTAGCTTGGCTGCAGTCTTACGGCGCCAAATCGCGTCGCGCATAGCATCCGCCAGCGAATATACCGCCTGTTCCGCTCCGTCATCTATTAAATCGCGCGATTCATCAGACAAATTAGCGACGCCGAGCCTTCCAGCCTTCCGCTGGATCGGGCGCCCATTGCGCTGGGCGCGCCAAGCCTGCACAGCAACACCGCGCAGCCCGGGCGCCTGTAGCCCCACCACCCGGCGCGTCACATCATTGGCACTATAGGCGCCGAGTAGATAGTCGTCTTTCGGAACGTAGCTGGGTGCGATAAAAAGAGCGGCGTCGTGCGGTGGAGCCTCAACGCCGGTCAGAGTCGTCCGCGTAGTCAGAACGATTGATGTCGCGTCCTTACCTTCGGTGACCGTCGAGATACGGACCGCTCTGTCCGGAATGGCCGCTTGCTGCCTAGCCGCCGGATGAGTCAGGAAATGCTCTCCGGCCGCCGGTCCGGCCGGAACACCAACGCCGAGCGCGATCATCCCGGCCAGAGCGAGCCGGGAACCATGCCTCATGGCGAACACTGCAACATAGCGTGTGACGGCGTACCAGGTGCAGATTTGACCTCGCATAGACCTGAGCCCGCAATCGGGAAAAAGGAAATGCGCTGCCATACCTCGATCCCCTGTTCTTTCGGCGCCCCAAGGTCTAGGTAGCAGGGCCAAATCACCTTCACGGGCCGGTCTTTTGGAGCATGGTCCTGGGCGATCTGTAGCAAAGATCGATTTGGGATTCTCACCGACCGATCAAATCAAAGGCTAACACGGTCGATTGATAAAATGCAATGCTTAAAATAGTATTATCCAAGTAAATTTGCCAATTTATTGCTGAAATGTGCTCAAGATATCTAAAACTGCGTTAATTTTGATATTTGTCTTACACAGTTTTGTCGGAAGAATATTTAATTAATATTAACATATATTCGTAAACAAATAAAAATCCGGACGAGCAAGCACCGCCCACCCAGAAGAACCGCCAGGGTGTCACCCTGGCAGCCATCGTGATTGCTTCTGTGATCGATCCGGGCGCTCCGCCGGCCCGCTGGATCGAACGGTACAGTGACCGTTCGGTAAAATACAATCTTTAAAATAATATTAACCAAGTAATTTAAGGACTTTTGTTTGCGAAAAGACAAAAAAATCCCGCGGTGCGCCCGCGCTACGACTTTAACACGAGCGATCTATGCGCGAACGTTACTTAAGAAAAGTTAATGATTATTCGAAGGCGGGTGGGGTCGGAGGCCACGCT
>DATIPL010000580.1:0-5376 GCA_035471965.1 Gammaproteobacteria bacterium | reverse complement strand
TAGCATTCTGGCGGGGTATCGACGGCGATGGATCCCGGGTGCGCTCCGATTCAGGCGGTTCGTTTACTGTAGGCGATGTCGGCCCGGGATGCGGGCCGGTGGAAGCTGAAGGTAGTAGCCCTTGCTTTCCAGCGACCGCATCACCTCGGTGATGTCGGCGCGGGCGAGCTTTCGTCCGGGATGGAGCTCGAGCTCCATCACCAGCTCGAGCTTGCCCATTTTTTCGATGAGCGCCTCGGGTGCGGCCTCGAAACCGCCCTCCCTGGCCAGGTAGAGATACATATCGCCCCGGCGCGCGCCTTTGTATATCCAGCAGCGGCGCGGGGCGGGGGCGGCGCCCCTGATCTTCTTTCCATTGCTCTCGTCAGACATCAGCTTCGTTTGATGATCACGGCAGTGCGATCGTCGGCGGCCTGTGCGCCTGCGCCGAAATCCGCCAGCGCCTTTCTGACTTCGAGCAGAATTCGTCCGCAGGACTCTTCGCGGTGCCGTCTCACGATGTCGAGAACGCGCTCCTCTCCAAACCGGTTCCCGTTGACGCCGCGGGAGTCGAATACACCGTCCGAAAAGACAGCGAATACGTCTCCCGGCTCGAGCAACAACGGAGGCGCCGCATGGATCCCGAGATTTTCGTCGATGCCGAGAGGCGGCGCGTCGGCATCGAGAAATTCGAAACGATCCTCCTTCGCGTGATAGTGAATGAGCGGAGCCTGGCCGGCGCTAAAGTAAGTCAGCGTGTGTTTGCGCGCGTCGAGCTCTCCGAGCCAGGCGGTGATGAATCGCCCGCCGAAAAGATCGGAGGCGAGCTGGGCGTTGACGTGCCGCGCGATCATCGTCAGATCGGCGTCGATGCGCACCGCCATGCGCAGCATTGCGCGCACCTGCACCGCGGAAAGCGCGGGGCCGATGCCGTGTCCCGTGACGTCGGCGAGCAGCAGCACGGCACCCTTGACGTCCTCGTCTGCGCGGGCCGGAAGACCCGTCGGCGATCGGGCGATGACGTCGTAGGTATCGCCTCCGGTCTGCTCGGCCGGCTCGCTGAAGGCATCGATGTCAAATCCGGGCAGTATCGGCAGCCGGTCCGGGAAGGTGTGCTGCTGGATCTTGCGCGCAATGGCGAGATCCCGTTCCAGTCGCATCAGAGACCGAAGGCCGCTGCGCATGCGATCGTGGGCATCAGCGAGCTTTTGCACTTCAGAGACGCTGGTTTCGATCCGGCCCGGGTGATCGAAATCGCCGCGGCTGATGCGGTCGCTTTCCTCCACCAGCGTTTCGATGGGCCGGCTGTAGCGGCGGGCCAGAGCCATGGCCTGCAGGATCGCCACCAGCAGCACCAGTACGACAATCATCACCACGTAGGTGGCCAGGCTGGGGAGCGGGCCCAGCAGATCCGCTTCCGGCACGACGACGGCGACAAAAAGCGCAATCTCCTGTGAGAGCGGAAACACGCGCGCCTGACCCCAGTAGGCTCGCTTTTCGCTGTTGAACCGCACCGGCAATGTGGCCGGACCGATTCCGCTCAAGGCCGCCACCGCGTCCTCGGCCAGGGCCCAGCCCAGCTCGGCGGGGCGGCGCAGCAGCACGCCTTCGGGGGACGTCTCCCGGCTGCGAAGAATATTCCGGGGAGCGCCGATGATGCGGCCGTCGCTGGTCAGAACCATCACTCCGCCGCCGTCGCTGACCCGCAGCGTCTGGATAAAGGCGGAAATGCTTTTCAGCTGAAGATCGAAAGCGACCACGCGCATCCCGCTGCCGATATCGGCGGCGATGGACGCGGTGATCCCGGGAACGTCTCCCGGCAGCCGGTAAGGCAAGGACCAGTGGGTGGTCTCGTTGTTGCCGCCGGTGGCTTCGACAGCGGCCGCGTACCAGGAGCGCTGCCGCGGATCGTAGTCCGTCTCCTGCCAGCGAACCTGCGCCTGCTCGTTTTCGCCGAACTCTGTCCATCGAAGCCGCGATTTCCAGGTTTCGGCGCGGGTTTCACGCACCGCAAAGCCTCTGCCGCGCCGCGTGAGAAGGTATTCGCGGCCGCGCTCGTCGGCGACGCGAACGGTGGCAATCTGTTGATATTGCGTCAGCAGCGGCTTGAACACCCGGTCGAGCTTCGCCGAGCTCAGATCGTCCAGCAGTCCGAGCTCGGCCCAGCCTTTGGCGGAAAGCAGGGCCGCCGGCAGGGGGTCGAAAAAGCCGCGAATGCGCGCCTCGGTGAAATTCAGCGAGCTTTCGATGATGGAGCGCGTCAGCGTCAATACGAGCTGACGGGCGCCGTAGACGGTGACCACCGAGATACCGGCGACCGTCAGCACGATGATCAGGAGGAGGTTCCTGAGCAGGCTCTGACGGATCGAGACGGCGCGCAATGTAGGACTCCGGCGAAAACAGGCTACTTTTACTTTAGTCGTTTCAACTCTCTTTCGAGCGCCACCGGAGCGCGGATTGCGCCCGCGCGCGACACCTTTCTAACCGGGCGAGGACTAAGTACCGTGACTCTGTTCAGCCGCAAGAGCATGCAACTCATCGATATCCGGCGCTGGTCGCGCGGCGCCGCAACGCTGGCGCTGCCGCTGACGCTGTTCTTCTGGGCGTGGGCGGCGACTGCCAGCGAAGGCCCGTTCTGGAAAGTGACCGGGGCAAGCGGCAGCGCCTATCTGCTTGGCTCCCTGCATTTCGGCACTGCGGAAATGTACCCGCTCAGCGCACCGGTCAACGCCGCGTTCGAGAGCGCCGACCGGCTGGTGGTCGAGATCGATCTCGGCGCCATGGATCCCGCCGCAATGCTCCATTGGATCAGCACCGAGGGCGCGTACATGGATGGCACCACCCTCGCCGACCATGTTTCAGCGGAGGTGTGGGCCACTTTGCGCCAGCGTGCCCAGCAGTACGGGGTCCCCCTGGAGCTGCTGGCCGTTCAGCGTCCCTGGCTGGCCGCGTTCACGCTCACTGCCATGGCGCTGAGTCGCAAAGGGTTTCAGGAAGACCTCGGCGTCGACCGGCATTTTCTTTCTCGAGCCAGCGGGCAGCTCCCGGTCGTCGAGCTGGAAGGCTTCGATTACCAGATGGGGCTGCTGGCCAATCTGCCCGCTGACAAGCAGGAGCGGTTTCTGCAGGCGACGCTGCGAGATCTCGACGCGGGATCGGGCACCTTCGAGAAAATTATCGCCGCCTGGCGGCGGGGGGACGCAGCCGCGCTGGACGCCGAGATCAACGCGACCTGGCGCAGCGATCCCGACGCCGGCGATCTGTATGCGCTGTTAATCGACAATCGCAATGCGGAGATGGCGGATAAGATCGACACGCTGCTGAAGTCGGGAGGCACCAGCTTCGTCGTGGTCGGCGCCGCGCACATGGTCGGAGAGGGCGGCCTCGCGCGGAGACTCGAGGCCCGCGGCTACCGGGTGGAGAAGCGCTGATTCGCGACGGTGATTCGTGACTGGTGGCTCATGCATTGCGTCACGGGCGTCGTCGACTCTTGCGCCACGAAGCACCCATCACAACTCACTTGTTGACCGGTCGTGGCGACACGACTCAGCGCTCCGCCCAGGGAAAAGCGGCATCCGCCGGTGAGCGCAGTTGCCCTCAGCCCGCCCTGGCGAGCATGGCGTGCAGAAGCACGTTACATCCCGCGGCCAGGTCCGAAGCCTCAGCGCTTTCTTCCTCGTTATGGCTCAGGCCCCCGGCGCAAGGCACGAAGATCATTCCGGTGGGCGTCACTTTGGAGAGGTGGCAGGCGTCGTGACCGGCGCCTGAGAGAATGTCCCGGCTGGCGTAGCCCAGCGCTTCGCTGGCCCGTCTCACCGCGTCGACGCAGTCGCGATGGAATACAACCGGCGGCGTGTGGGCGATCCGTTCGACGCCGGAGTCGAGTCCCCGGCGTGTAGCGGTTTGCGCGATGAGATCCCGGAAGCGTGCGTCCATCTCCGTCATCACTTCCGATGCGGGATGGCGGATGTCCACGGTGAAGAAAACCTCACCGGGTATGGTGTTGCGCGAATTGGGAGACACGTCGAGCTGGCCGACGGTCGCAACCGCGTCGGGGGCGAATTCGAGCGCCAGGGCATCAACGGCGCTCACCATCTCGGCGGCACCGAGCAGGGCGTTGCGGCGGCCCGGCATGGGCGTGGATCCCGAGTGGGCGTCCTGCCCTCTCACGGTGACGTCGTACCAGCACAGCCCCTGGACCCCGGTCACCGCGCCGATGATTTTTTCTTCTCTTTCGAGAATCGGTCCCTGCTCGATGTGCGCCTCGAAAAAAGCGCCGAAGGCCCGTGCGCCACAAGGCTCGCTTCCGGCATAACCGATACGCGCGAGTTCTTCGCCCAGGGTGCGTCCGTCAGCGTCGGCGCAGGCGAGGGCGAAGTCTTCGTCGTAGCTGCCGGCGAAGACGCCCGAGGCAATCATCGAGGGAGCGAATCGCGCGCCTTCTTCGTTGGTCCAGACCGCGACTTCGATGGGCGCTTCGGTTTCGATTCCCTGGTCGTTCAGGGTGCGAACGACTTCCAGCCCCGCCAGCACGCCGTAAGCGCCGTCGAACTTTCCGCCGTGGGGCTGGGTGTCCAGGTGGCTGCCGGTGGCCACCGCGGGCAGCGTGGGATTGCGCCCGGCGCGGCGGGCAAAGATATTACCCAGACGATCGACGCTGATGTCGCATCCCGCCTCTCGACACCATGCGACAAACAGATCGCGTCCCGCCTTGTCCTCGTCGCTCAGCGCGAGCCGGCAGCAGCCGCCCTTGGACGTAGCGCCGATTTCCGCCAGCGCAATCAGGCTTTGCCACAATCGCTCGCTGTCTATCCTGAGATTTTTCGGCATCCTGGGCTCGAAGTCGGTTCTTTTCCCGTGGGAGAGCTTGCGCTGAGCTGAGCGAGTCCCGAAGTCCAGCGCCGTGCCGATGAAACAACGCACGCGCGCGCCGGACTCGCGGCGGCGGGAAATTTCAGAGGGAACCCCGTGCCGCGCCGGTCATGCCGGACACGCGCGATGGGGACGGCGTTCAGGGTCCATCGAAGCCCGCACTTTCCAGCCGCTGCAGGAGATCCGCGCCATCGGCGTCGGAGAGCGGCAGCATCGGCGGACGAACACTTCGCCACGCCGGGTCCTGGTGAATCCTGGAGGCGAGAAACTTGAGCGCCGGCACCAGCGGATACTTGGCAATTGCCGTTCGCACCGCAACGATGCGCTGGTTCAGCGCGTCGGTTTCGCCGTCACCAGCGCGCCAGGCGTCATAAACGCTGCGGATCGCGCCCGCGTTGGCGTTGGCGGTGGCGGTGATGCAGCCGGCGCCGCCGGAACGCAGCCCCTGGAGCATGTAGGTTTCTGAACCCGGGAAGACGGCGAAGCCCGGAAATCGCTTCAATAATCCGGCGGTGTTGTCCCAGT
>DATIPL010000579.1:0-2894 GCA_035471965.1 Gammaproteobacteria bacterium | reverse complement strand
ACCGGCCCCGAGCGGCCCCTGGAGATAGATCACTTCGGCACGTCCCAGCCAATCGAGTGTCGGGCGGTCTCCGCCGGATTCCAGCAGCGCTTTGCCCAGGGCGGCGCCGATGTCTTCCATCCGCTCGGCCGTGGCCACCTGCGCGCCGGCGCGCAGGGCCCGGTCTTCAGAGCCCATTCACCAGCACCCGGAGCAGGGGCATCAGATCCGAGGCAAGCATGCCGCGCTCCAGCCGGCCGGCGGCAAGGTCCCCGGCGAGGGCGTGCAGACAGACTCCGGCACGGGCCGCGGTTTCCGCCTTCATGCCCTGAGCCATGAGGGCCGCCACCACGCCGGTGAGCACATCGCCCATGCCGCCGGTGGCCATGCCGGGATTGCCGTCCGCGCAGACGTGCAGTTCGCCTTCGGGCGCCGCGGTCAACGTGCCGGCGCCTTTGAGCACACAGGGGCATCCGAAGCGCTCCACCAGGCATGACAGCGCGGCAAAGCGGTCCGCCTCGACCGCCGCGGCGCTGGAACTCAGCAGTCGCCCGGCTTCGCCGGGATGCGGGGTGATTACGCTGCTCGAAGACAGCCTGGCGCCTTTCTTCCCCGCCAGCAGATTCAGACCGTCCGCGTCCACCACCAGGGGTTTTTCGCACACGAGCGCGGAGTCCAGCATTCGCTTCGCCCAGCTCGATTGTCCGAGTCCCGGCCCCACTGCAATCACGCTGGCCCGCCGGATCAGAGCCTCCAGATCCGAGGTCGTCTCCACGCCGTGGGCCATGATCTCCGGACGCCCGGCATTGATTGCATGGGCATGATCGGCCCTGGAGGCAACGCTGACGAGTCCTGCACCGCTGCGAAGCGCTGCCTCAGCGGCGAGGCGCGTGGCACCGAGGTAACCGCTGTCTCCACCGATGACCAGCAGGTGACCGAAGCGTCCCTTATGGGCGCCACGCGGGCGCGCCCCGAGAACGGCGTGAAATTGTTCCAACCGGTCGAGCCGCGCGTCGGGCGGCCGCCGCAGAAAAATCGATTCCGGAACCGCCAGGTCGTGAAAATGGATCCGGCCGCACTGCTCCGGCCCGTCGCCGGTGAACAGACCCTGCTTCAGCCCGACGAAGCTCACCGTTGCGGCGGCGCGAACCGCTTGACCCATGACCCGGCCGGTGTCGGCATTGAGCCCCGAAGGTATGTCCAGCGCCAGAATCGGCGCGGAGGCGGCGTTCATGCCGGCGATGGCAGATCCCCAGCGACCTTCCACCTGGCGGTCCAGGCCGGTGCCGAAAACCGCATCGACGATCACCTCTGCGCCGTCCATGGAGGCGGGCGAATACGGCGCCGGCCGCACCCCGGCCGCCTCCAGCTCGAGCCGGGCTGCACGCGCGTCGCCGCGCAATCGCCGCGGTTCGCCCACGTCCGCAACCCGCACCTCCAGGCCCTGCTCCTTTGCCAGTCGCGCCACCACGTAGCCGTCACCGGCATTATTGCCAGCGCCGCACACCACCGCGATGATCTTCGTCCTCGGCCAGTTGCGCAGCAGCAGTTCGAAAGCCGCCTGCCCGGCACGGGCCATCAAGGTGGCGCCGGGTATGTTCAGCTCCTCGATTGCAATGCGGTCGAGCTCGCGCACCGACGCGGCGCGATACAGACGATCCGGCAGGCTCGGGTCGCTCATGGGGGTGGCCCGAATTCTGATTCGAGATCTAGATGCGCCGGCGTGACCTCGCCACCATTCGATTCATCCATGTCGTCGAAAGTCCGGATTCGACTCAAGAACTCACATTAAAGAAGTGATCGCGGTAATAGCGCAACTCGTCGATGGAATCGCGAATGTCCTGCAGCGCCCGATGGGTGCTCTTTTTCTTCATTCCCTGCGCGATCTGCGGCGCCCAGCGGTTACAAAGCTCCTTCACGCTGCTGACGTCCAAATTACGATAATGAAAGTAGCGCTCGACCTCGGGCATCCATCGGTAAAGAAAACGCCGGTCCTGGCAAACGCTGTTACCGCACATGGGCGAGTTCCCGGGCTCCACGTGCTGTTTCAGAAAAGCGATCGTTTCCGCCGAGGCCACTGACTCGTCATATTCGCTGTCTC
The DNA here is from genome assembly GCA_035471965.1 of Gammaproteobacteria bacterium. Classification (GTDB taxonomy): domain Bacteria; phylum Pseudomonadota; class Gammaproteobacteria; order HK1; family HK1; genus CAMYJH01. The sequence goes on along the minus strand of DATIPL010000579.1, from coordinate 814 downwards.
GCACCCGCTCGATGAGTCCCGAGTCGGCGTGAGTATCCCGATTCCAGCTGTCCATGGCTTCGAGCACCACATCCGGCTGCCTGATGGCAATCACCGGGCCCTCCGCCACGATCGCCAGGGACGCATTGGTGACGATGGTGGCGATTTCGAGAATCCGATCCTGGTCCGGGTCCAGTCCGGTCATCTCGAGGTCGATCCAGATCAGGTTGTTGTTGTCGATGGCCATCCCAGGGAAGATGCAGTCAATCGGTGATCACCAAGAACTCCAGTACGTCCGAGAAGGCAAAAGTCTAGCAGAGTCACCTGGAGCGCACGGCCGGCTTAGGCCTGCCCAACGGTGCCGTCAGCGCGTCGCATCGGCAGGGATTGATGCGCATCGGCGTAAGCAGGCAAACTTAGCCACGAACAAACAGCGGAGCGGACAGCATGAACGATTTGACCTCAAAGCACTGCAAGCCCTGCGAGGGCGGAATATCTGCAATGAGCGAGGTCGAAGCTCAGAAATTTCTCCAGCAGGTTTCCGCCTGGACGCTCCTGGACGGCGGAAAATCGATTCAGCGGGAGTTCAAGTTCAAGAACTTCCATCGAACCATGGAGTTCGTCAACGCGCTGGCATGGATCGCTCATCAGGAGGACCATCACCCCGATCTCGAGGTGGGCTACAACCGCTGCGCGGTCCGCTACAGCACCCACGCCATCGGTGGGCTGTCGGAGAACGATTTTATCTGCGCGGCCAAAATTGACGCGCTGCTGCGATAAATTGCCCGAGGCTCGACCCCTGCTCCTTTAGAGTTCACGGGCGTTCAATATTCGG
>DATIPL010000578.1:0-1832 GCA_035471965.1 Gammaproteobacteria bacterium | reverse complement strand
AGCACAGCGGCGCTACCCAGGGCGGTATGGTAGAACAGCCCGAGCTTGACCACCAGCGCCCACAGCAGGGCCATGATCAGGTTGGAACCCGGGCCCGCCAGGGCCACTATGGCCATGTCGCGGCGTGGATCACCCAGCCGGCGGGCGTCCACCGGCACCGGTTTCGCCCACCCCAGAATGAAGCCGCTGAAAAACAACAGCAGCAGCGGCACCACCACCGTGCCCACCGGATCTACGTGCTTGAGAGGATTGAGCGTCAGCCGGCCGGCCAGGCGGGCAGTGGGATCGCCGAAGCGGTTTGCCACCCAGCCATGGGCCACCTCGTGCACGGTGATGCCGAACAACACCGGAATGATCCAGATGGCGATCTTGTTCGCCAGGCTCAGCTCTTCCACGGGCGTCCCGGACGGACTGGCGAGGGGTGCGAATTCGCGAATGAAGCAATTGCGTGAAGGATTCCGAATGTCGAATATCGAAGATCGAATATCGGAAGGTTCGAAACTCGCGGGGCATGGCCTCTCATAGATCCGGCTGTTGCTCCGACATTCGGTATTCGATATTCGATATTCGATTTGCGGCTATCACTTGGGGGCTGGCGCTTCCGCTTCAAGCCGCCGTCTCGAACGTGCTGGTGTCTCCGAGCCCCTTGCGCAGCACCCGCGGTGGCTGCTCTGTGAGATCCACCACGGAAGTCGGCTCGACACCGCAATAGCCGCCGTCGATGACCAGATCCAGCCGGTCGCCCAGGCGATCGAAGATTTCCTCGGGATCAGTGAGCGGCAGATCGGAGCCGGGCAGAATGAGCGTGGAGCTCAGCAGCGGCTCCCCCAGACTTTCGAGCAGACTACTGGCTACAACGTTATCCGGGACGCGGATCCCCACGGTGCGACGTTTCGGATTCTGCACCCTGCGCGGCACCTCGCGGGTCGCCTTGAGAATGAAGGTGAAAGGTCCCGGCGTAAACGCCTTGAGCATGCGGAATGCCGTATTGTCGACTCGGGCATAGCTGCCGAGCTCGGAAAGATCCCGGCAAACCAGGGTGAAGTTATGACGTTCGTCCAGCTTGCGAATGGCGATGATTCCGTCCAGCGCCTGCTTGTTGCCCAGAGCACAGCCGAGCGCATAACAGGAATCAGTCGGGTAAGCGATGAGCCCGCCGTTGCGCACGATGGCCACCGCCTGGGAAATCAGGCGGCGCTGCGGATGGGTCTGATGAATGCTGAAATACTGTGCCACGGCTTGCGTTACGGTGCTCTGCGTTGCGCTGGACCGGATTCGTCGCCCAGCGTTGCCGCCGGCACATTCTATCAGCGCAGCCGACCCAATCACACGCAGGCCGCAGGCTCGCGGAATACTAAGCTATAATCCCGCGGCTTCCGAATACGAGAGGTAAAGCCGGCGGCCGCTGGCGTCCTCCGTAAGCCGAATGTCGTATGTCATCTGTCGGGAAGGAGTATGGGGCTGGTAGCATGTGGTATATGGGAGAGTGTCTGCCGCTTCTCCAGGAAGCCCCGCGGACCACATGCTTGGTCGCCACAAAGACCCCGAATGCTCTCAGCCCACGCATAGGCATCCCGATCGTCGCATGAAGCTGCTTTTCGACTTTTTCCCCGTCCTGCTCTTCTTCGTCACTTTCAAGATGCACGAAGATCCGCAGCGCGGCATTCTGTTGGCGACCGCCGTGATCATTGTCGCGACGCTGGTACAGGTGGGTGTCACCTGGTTGAGAAATCGCCGGGTGGAAAAAATGCACGTCGTCACCCTGGTGCTGGTGGTGATCTTCGGCGGCGCGACGCTGCTGCTGAAGGACGAAATCTTCATCAAATGGAAAC
>DATIPL010000577.1:0-2168 GCA_035471965.1 Gammaproteobacteria bacterium | reverse complement strand
GCGTCAAGGGCGTGGTCATCGGCCAGCTGCTGGTAGCCATCATCGGTCTCGGCGAGCTGTTCGAGCTGTACTCGCGAAATTTCCTGATGGACAAGTTCTGGGCGGTGACGATATTGCTGTTCGCGTTCGCCATCGCCGCCTCCTCGCTGATCGAAATGCTCGAGCGCCGGATCGAGTACTACGCCGGAGCGCGCGGCTGACTCGGTCCCCTGCGAAAACCGCGGTGATAAAATGTCACGGGTGAGCACCGGTCAGCCATCCATCGAGATAAAGCCCGTCTCTCTAGCGCTGGGCGCGGAGATCTCCGGTGTGGATATTTCGAAACCGCTGGACGATCAGACGGTGGCGGAAATTCGCGCCGCGCTGCTCGAGCATCTGGTGGTTTTCTTCCGCCGGCAATCGCTGACGCCGGCAAGTCTGATCGAATTCGCCAGGCGCTTTGGCGAGCTGGCGCGCTATCCCTTCGTCAAGGGCATGGACGACTATCCGGATGTGGTGGAGGTGATCAAGCGCGAAGACGAGCAGCACAACTTCGGCGGCATCTGGCACTCCGACACCAGCTACCTCGAGCGCCCGCCCATGGGCTCGGTGCTCTACGCATGCGAGATCCCGCCGGTGGGCGGCGACACCCTGTTCGCCAATATGTATCTGGCTTACGAGACCCTGTCTGACGGCATGAAAGCGTTTCTCGACGGTCTGAAGGCGGTCAACAGCGCGGCCAAGCCGGACGCCGCGGTGGGCAGAGTGCAGCGCAGGACCGAGCGCCCCACCGGAGAAGACGAGATCAAAACCGTGTCGGCCCATCCCATTGCGCGCACTCATCCGGAAACCGGCCGCAAGGCGCTGTACGTCAACCGCGGCCACACGGTGAAGATCGAGGGGTTCAGCGAAGAGGAGAGCAAACCGATACTGGAATATCTGTACACGCACCAGACGCGACCGGAATTCACCTGCCGTTTCCGCTGGACGCGGGGCGCCGTCGCCTTCTGGGACAACCGTGCCGCGCAGCACAACGCCATCAACGATTACCAGGGATACCGGCGGGTGATGCAGCGGGTGACGCTCGCCGGCGAGAAACCCGAATGAACACCGGACTCGATCGATCATGAAAAATAGCCACGCACAGCCGACCGTCCCGGATCGTTCGAGTCTGACCCCTTTGAGACACGCGCTCGAGGCAGCACATGGCAATTGAAATCGTTCCCCTTCCCGGTCCCGTTGGCGCCGAGATCTCCGGAATCGACACGTCGCGCCTGTTGTCGCAGCGGGAGTTTGAGCAGATCGAGCAGGCCATGCTCGATCACGTGGGTATCGTCATCAATGATCTCGAAGACGATTTCGACTGGCTGATCGACTTCGGCCGGCGCTTCGGCCCTCTCAAGGAACACATCCTCACCCAGTACCATCACCCGAAGACGCCGGAGATGTCCATCATCACCGCCAACATGGGCAACACGGAATCGCGGAAAACCGGAAAGCCCGCGGGGGCATTCTGGCATTCGGATTTGTCCTATGAGAAAGATCCGTCAGACGCGATATTTCTCTACGCCACCCACGTGCCCGGCGACGGTGGCGACACCCTGGTCGCCAACACCTGCATGGCCTACGAGGCGCTGCCGGAGGGAACCAAACAGCGAATCGAGGGCCTGACCGCCATCCACCGCTACGGCTGGAACGGCGGCGGCGCCATCACCGAACCCGACCCCGAACGCCGCGCCCAGTACCCGGACGTGGAGCATCCCGTGGTGCGTTTGCACGCGCGCACCGGCAGGAAAATTCTTTATGTGAACCCCGGCTTCACCATGCGCATCAAGGACATGGATCGAAGCGAAAGCGACGAGCTGTTATCGGAGCTGTTCGAGCATATTCTGAAACCCGAGTTCCAGTACCGACACAAGTGGAAGCGGAACCAGCTCGTCGGCCTCGACAACCGCGCCTCCATGCACTGCGCCATCGCGGGCTACAGGGAGCCCATGCGCAAGCTGCGGATGATCGTGGGGTGCACGGAGCGCCTTTCCCGCTGATTACAATTCCGGCGGGACTCGGGGAGGGGGCCGGCGAACATCGGAAGGGGGTGCTGCAGCCGGGAAGCGGCGGGTTGCATCGGCGAAATCGCCGTCGTGAAGCGGCGGCTGCAGGTGTTTTCCGCCCGCGCCTTCAGAAAAATA
>DATIPL010000576.1:0-1866 GCA_035471965.1 Gammaproteobacteria bacterium | reverse complement strand
GTGGCTTGACTCTGTCTGTGGCGCGGGGAAGGATCTTGCGCAGAGCGGGAATTGTGGCACAGGTCTTGTCGGGGGGTGAGATGAAACGGACAACTGCGCCGTGGAAGGTTGTACGCGAGCCGGATGCGGCTCAGATCGTCAGTGTGGACTCAGCGATCGTGGCGTCACGGGTGCGGAACCGGGCCGACGCGGAGCTTGTCGCTGCGGCGCCGGATCTGCTTCGGGCGTGTGAGGCGGCGCTGGCCAAGTCGCCGAACATTCCGGACTGGTTCCAGGTCCGAGAAATGCTGCGGTCCGCGATCGCCCAGGCGGAGGGGCGGTCGAACGTGTGTTACGTTTCGTGAGCGTCCCGGCGGTATTACGAAACGCAGGCCACTATTGTGCCGATAGGGGTCTTGGGAGAGCACCCTATGCCGAAACAGCTTCCAGCCTGGTTGATCGAGCAGTGGGAAGGCGGCGAGTCGGACGGCACGCCGGCCCGCAACCGCGCGGAGGAGCGCCGCAACGTCACCGCCTCGTGTTTCGTTCGCGTGGATGAGAGCAGCGAACCGGTGCTTGCCCACATCTTCAACATGAACCTGCAAGGTTCGGGCATCGGGTTGATCGTTCGGAAGCGCCTTGACCCGGGCCAGGACATCATGCTCATTCCCTCCGATGGCGACGGCGAGCCGGTCAAGGCGCACGTCGTGCACTGCACACAGACCGTGCAGGGTTACAAGATCGGCTGCTCGGTCGAGTAGGCAGCGTAACCCGGCAGACCACTCCTGGCAGTTTTTCCAACGTCCACTTCTCGGACGCGGCTTGCGCAGGTTAGACAGGGCAACCGCGGGCGATCGTACTATACGGTGAAGGTGGGATGCCCTTGACGGTTTTCTTGGACAGGAACCGGGAGCCTGGGAGGGGAAGCCATGTCCATCCGTGCGCTCTTGGCCCAAGGCTCCGGTGTCACGGTGACCGAATACTTCGTCACGGTGAGGTTGATTGTCCTGGCTGCCGTGGGCGCCATCTCCGGCATCGGGGGGACGGTGTCCAATTCGTTCCAGATCTTGGACAAAGGGTCAACGCCGCTGCATCGTAATGCGCGATGCGGCGTGTACCAACGGCGATCGGATCGCCCCGCGGCGACGGAGCGTCCGAGTACGGCGCGCGCGGCGTGTCTCCGGGCGCGCCGGTCAGAAAGCAGGTCGGCGGATCGGCGCCAAGTCAATGCGCTCTCTGCCACGATCCCGGTGGGTGAATGTTACCGGTCTGCGGCATCGTGATTTGCTCGGTCACTTTCCGAATCGTAGCTTCAAAGTACATCCCGAAGGGCAAACCAATCGCAAGGTTGGGACGCAAAGCGTTGAGTCCGCCCGAGGCGGATTGTCGCGCTGCCTGGGCGGGCAAAGGGTTTGGCCGCCGAGCAAGGGAGTTTGCGTCCTGGTTGATTTCCGGAGTGCGTCCCATGGCGATTCGTCGTTCGGCGGGTACCTGTCGGTCTTGGCGTCGGCGTGGTGCCGTTGTGGTAATCGGGGCCGTGTCGCTCGTCACACTGATGCTGTTCGGAGCGCTGGCCGTTGACGTGGGCTACATCGCGGCGCTGACCGCGGAAATGCAGAGCACCGCGGACGGCGCATCGCTCGCGGGCGCATCAGCGATGCGAGATGGGAAGTACGAATTCTTCAAGGAGCGCGCCTTGTCGATCATCGAGCGCAACCAGAAATCCCAGGGGTTTCTGGCTCTGGATGATCAGGTGATCCAACTGGGGCGCTGGGACCGCGCCGCGATGACCTTCACGCCCAACAGCGGCGAGGACCTCAACCGGGACAACGCGGTGCGGGTGGTCAGCAGACGAAACAAGGTCCCCTTGTTCTTCGCTCCCATCAT
>DATIPL010000575.1:0-8660 GCA_035471965.1 Gammaproteobacteria bacterium | reverse complement strand
CAAGCATTACCTGATTGTCGCGATCGTATTCGCGCCGTAAGGCTTCGATGATGCGGTCGGCATCAGCGCTCTTGTAGCCGACGAAGTTGAGCTGATTGCGCCCGGACTGGCTCGAGTGCCAAATTTGATAGAGATCGGGATCGACGCCCATCAACCAGCCGAGAATCACGGCGTCGAAGCGCCCCGGATTAACGAAGTCTTCGAGAAACACCGCCCACTCGAACACCTGTGTGTTTACCTTGACGCCAATCCTCTTCCAGCTGTTCTGGGCCACGGAAAGTATTGCTTTGCGGATCAGATTGCCGTGGTTGGTTATGAGATTGAACTCGAAAATTTCGCCGTCTTTTTCAAGCAGACCTTGTTCGTTCTTGCGCCATCCAAGCGATTCGAGGAGGCGCAGCGCGCCTTCGGGATCATAGGGAAGCGGCGCGATTCCCTCGTCGTACCAGTCCGTCTTCTTGGGATACGGGCCGGTAGTGCGTTCGCCCTCGCCGTACATGACGTAGCGGATGATCTCGTCCACGTTGATTGCCATGCCGAGCGCGCGGCGCACGCGAGCATCGGAAAAAAGCGGCAAGCGGTTGTTGTAGCCGATATACGTATAGCCCGAGCCTAAGCCCGAAAGCGTCCGGTAGCGCGGGCTGGTTTCAAAGCGCGTGACTTGAAAGGGCTGCAGCTGATAGCTGTCTATGGCACCTGCGCGGAACTCCAGCTCCTTGGTCAGCGGATCGGGGATGATGCGGAAGTAATAGTCTCGATAGATGGCGGGGCCGTCCCAGTAGTCGTCGTTTCTTGTCAGCTTGATCAGCTCGTCGCCCTGCCATTCCACGAAGCGAAACGGTCCGGTGCCTACCGGCGACCGGTTGAAGCTGCTGTCGCGTAAACCGAAAGATTCCGCTGCCGCACCAACGAGTCCCCGGTCCTCGGCTTCCCTGGCGATAAGCTCCGGCTTGAGCAGATGGGCCGGCAATATGCCTATGGTCCACACGTTGACCGCGGGTGAGAACAGACGCTTGTAGGTGACGCGTACCAGGTGCGGCTCGACGGCCTCCACCGACTTGATGGGCTCGAAGTCAGAGGTCCTGGGCGACAGGTTCTTCGGCTCCATGATGGCCTCATATGTGAATCTCACGTCTTCCGAAGTCAGAGGATGGCCGTCGTGAAAGCGCACGTTGCGGCGAAGTCGAAACTCGATGACGGGGTTGTGCTCCACCAGGGGCAGCCGCGTTTGCAGCGCATCCAGCACGCCTTCGCTGAGGCCCTCCGTCGAGAGCAGGTAGCGACCAGGATCGAAGCCGGCTGCGTAATCCGGGCCCAGAACGGGGGCGAGGAGGGCGAGAATGTCCGGCTCGACCCGCGTAAGCTCGAGTCGTATTCGCGGCGGGAACCGAAGACGATGCGGCGCCGTCTGCCTCGTATCCGCCGTATCCGCATCAGGCTCCAGCGGAAGCAGTGCGCCGCCTTCGATCAGCTCCACGCTTTGCACCAGCGTTGTCAGCTCTGGAAAGTCTTCTGACGCTCTGGCACGGTTTATACGCGCTTTCAACCGTTCCGCGGTCACGGCCACACCGTCGGGAAAGCTCTGGCTCTCGTCGACGACGAGAAATACGACCTCGGTCGTTTCCCAATTCCGGGCAAGACGCCCGCGCAGATTGAGATTTTCGTCCAGGTCCAGCAATCCGTCGAAGACCAGAGTCACGATCCGACCGCTCTGGCTGTCGGCGTGAAGGATCGGATTCAGAATCTTGGCGTCAGCGCTTTCACCCTCGATGAAGGTTTCGAGCCGTGACGGCGTCGCCCGCGTCTGCTGGTCGTACTTGGGCACCCAGAAATAGGCCTGCACGAGACCGGCCAGCAGTAACAGCGGCGCAAGCAGAAGCACCAGGCGAGGGTTCATGCGGAGGGAGAATAAGGCCGGCCGGCGAAAGCGCTCAAGCGGCGCGCGTGGCCACAGGCGGAAAGTTCCCCTCCGCGGGGAGCGGTGTCAGCGCCAGAAACGCGGCCAGAGCGCACGTCGCAGCGGTGAGAATGCAGCTTGGTTTCGGGACGTCTGCCTGGTGGCGGTCATCGGAGCGCCAGTGGGCGACCCGGTCGCGGTTCGGGTGCGCACAACGGCTTTATTTCTGAATTACCCAGTGTCCGTAATTGCACTCGTACACCTGGCCGTCACATTCCACCTGTTGACCCTCCTTGAACTCCCGATCGTTCCATACGCATTTGACCGGAACGTTGTCCAGCATAACTGTGGACTCCTCGGCAACGGACTCGGTAATCGGAGAGTTTTTCTTTCCCGAATCCATCTTTTCAACCGTAGCTCTGTCTGGCATCAAGAATTCCCCGCTAGCATCTGGCGAAAGGTGGACGCTTCGATCTTGCGAGCCGAGTAGTCCAACGCTACGGCAGCTCGCGCCGTTGCCTTCCTCAACGTCGCTGAAAGCATAGCACACGGGCGATGCCGAGAGGTTTATCATGCCGGCTAATGAGTCGACTCGCAAAGTGAAGTCGACATGGCATTATACTGAGCCCGATCCATCGATGAGGGCGAGCGAAAATGAGACTCTATCTCGTTCAACATGGGAAAGCGGTCGAGAAATCGGTGGACCCCGACAGGCCGCTCAGCGATCAAGGCGAGCAAGACGTGAGATGCATCGCGTCGATTTTGGCCCACGCTGGAACAGACCCGAATAAGATCTTCCACAGTGGCAAGACTCGGTCGAGGCAGACAGCCGAGATCTTCAACGGAGCCCTGCAGGCTGATGCGGGTGCAATCGAGATATTGGGAATTGCGCCGCTGGATTCCGTGACCGAGTTTGCCGGGCGGGTGTCGGAACTCGGAGAGGACACAATGATCTGCGGCCATCAGCCCTTCATGGGAAGACTGGTGTCGCAACTTCTGGCCGATGATGAGGAACTGCGACTGGTGGAGTATTCTCCGGGATCCGTAGCCTGCCTGGAGCGCAGCGCCGGGGGAGACTGGGCGCTTTGCTGGTTTCTGCGCCCCGAGCTGTGCCACCGGGATGACTGACTGGAACGGAGGCCGATGGCTGGCCGCTGGAGATCGACATGACGCGGCCCTGTGACTTTATAGAAGACTTCATTGAAGGGAGAGGGCGAATCCGGAGCGTGCGAACAAACGTCGCAGGTTGAATCGAGCCGGTACCGGATTCCATCCTGTCGCGAAGCGACGGCTTACGGGCGAAGCGTGGGGCGCTGAAGCGGAACTTCCGAAGAGGTCAGTTAACGAATTGCGCCAGTCGATCGCTGGTGTGAGCCAGGCGCTCGAGAAGAACCTTCATCAGCACCTGGTTGAATCGTAGCTGACATGGCACCGAGGTTTGGTCCAGGAGCGTCGCGTCGATCTTCAAGACATTGACGTCATCTCTCGCCACCACCGTGGCGGTACGCCTGGTTTTCGAGAGATAGCCCATTTCACCGAAACAGGCGCCCCTGCTCAGGGTCGCGATTTCCTTTCCCTTGATGTTGACGCCTACATCACCCCCCGCAAGGATGAAGAAGGCGCGGTCCTCGGCTCCTTCTGCAACAATCAACTCGCCCGCTTCGTAACTTTGCCAGCTGCAGGCTCGCACCGTTTCATCCAGCTCCTCGTCGGAAAATTCATTGAAGAATTCCAGCTCTCTTGCGATCTCGAATTTCTTCGTATGGGTGAGTTCCTTGACCGTGTCGCCCATGGGCTCGATTTCGTCGAGCTCACCGAAAACGCTGGCCAGCTCCGCGGCCAGCTCCTGCCCGCTGCCGTGCCGTCGTTCGGGCTTCTTCTGCATTACGCGGTCGAGGATATTCTCGAGTCTCGATGGAAGCTCAGGGCGCATCTCCCGGGGCGACGGGGCCGGATCATCGATTATCCTGCGCACCAGCTGAGGGATGGTCTTGGCAAGAAAAGGCGGCTTTCCCGTCAAGAGTTCGTACGCGACGATTCCAAGGGAGTAAAGGTCCGTCTTGTTGGTGACTTCCTGTTCCTGAACCTGCTCGGGGGACATGTAGCGCGGGGAGCCCATCAATCCCATCACCTGGGTGGAGTCTCCGGCGGCGTTATGGGCGATTCCGAAATCGGCAATCTTCACCTCGCCGTTTCGAGTCAGCATGATGTTGGTTGGTTTGATGTCCCTGTGAATCACGCCTTTGCGGTGGGCGTAGTCCAGGGCTTTGGCGCACTGATAGAAGATTTCGACGACGGACTTGACCGGAAGCAGATTGTTCCTGCTTGTGTAGGCTTTGAGCGTTTCGCCTCCTTCGACATACTCCATGACGATATACGGCTGGCCCTCTTCATCGCCGGCGTCATAGATCTGAAGAATGTTGGGATGCTTGAGAACACCGGCAGAGTGGGCTTCGTTATAGAACATTTTGCGGGCGAACTTGCGAAGCTCGCTGCTGGTGTCGTCGGGAATGCGGCAAACCTTGACCGCGACCTCGCGATCCTCGAAGGGATCGTGGGCGACGTAAACGACACCCATGTTTCCCTCACCGGCGAGGCCGGTAACTTCATACTTGCCGATTTTTTCGGGCAGATCAGACATGCGGCCTACGCGGCCCGTATCGCGTTGACTGGCTCAATCTGGAACCAGCGGCCCGCCGTCCGGGCGTGTTCTCATGCGGCTAAGGTCAGGCTCAGAAACGCCCTTCCCTGACACCAGCGGAAATGACGCGCACGCGACTTCGCGCCACACGTCTCCATTGAATCAAGCACTTATACTCATCAGTCGTAACAGGTGCGTTCGCGCACTCGGCATCAACGGCCTGCCAATCATGGTTCCGTAAACTAATAGTCCATACGGCGCGACGTGTCACGCGGGAGCGAGTCCGGCGCAGGAGATCTCAGCCAGCCGAGGAGCTCGGGAAGGCGATGCGCTTTCAACGCTTGTGGGCAGCGGCGGTAGAAGGGAATTTCAGGGCCTGGAGCCTTCAGCCTTCCCTGACATCGTCCTGGTTGATGGCGATGAAGACGTCGAGCTTCTGGCCGGGCTGAATCAGCGCCCTACGGGGCAGGGCGTTCCACTGCCGCAATCGGGCCACGCTGACGTTGAAGCGCCGGGCTATCAGCCAGAGCGAATCGCCCGAACGCACCGTGTATTCAATCTTTCGCTTCGGGACGTCTTCTTCGGTCGCCGCGACACTTACTTTGCGCGTTCCCGGAACCCGGATCTTCTGCCCCGGGTAGAGCACCTGGTCCGGCTCGATGCCGTTCAGCGACGCCAACTTGTCCACGCTGGTGCGATGCCATCTTGCGATATGGGACAACGTGTCGCCCCGGATCACGATGTATGCGGAATCCGCACCGTCAGGGGATTCGTGCTGCCGCGGCAACGCCGCGGCGGTAACAGTGGCGCCGTAGGGCTTACGCTTCCAGATGACGAGTTTCTGCCCCGGCCGGATCACGCTTCTGGCGCTGATGCCGTTCCAGCGCGCCAGATCGCGCACGCGGACTTCATGCCGCCGGGCAATAGTCCAGAGGCTGTCACCGTTGCGGACACGATAGGTCACTTTGATGCCGTCACTCGGAATCCGGTTGGCGCGGGCCAGAGCGCGCCGAATATCGTGGCTGAGCTTGTAGTCCTCGAATGCGCGCGAGGCCACAGGCACCATCAGGCTGTCCCCCGCCCGGATACGGCTGCCCTTGATCCCGTTGATGGTCTGAATCGTCTTGACGCTGGTGCGATAACGCTGCGCGATCACGATCAGCGACTCACCGCCTGCAATTTCGTGGCGGCGATAGGCGACGCGATCCTCGGGCGACATCTTGGCCAGCCCCTCCTCAAATTTCCCGACCCGATCCCGGGGCAGCAGCAGACGATGCGGACCATCCGGATCCGTGGCCCATCGATTGAACCCGGGATTGAGCAGATAGATTTCCTCCAGGCTGATGTCCGCGAGCTCCGCAGCGTGGGCGAGGTCGATCTGGCTGTCCATGTTGACCACTTCGAAGTAGGGCTCCTCGTCGATGGCGGCCAGGTTCAGACCGAAGTGCTGCGGGTCTTCGACGATAGCCGCGAGTGCCAGCAGGCGAGGGACGTAGCCGCGGGTTTCCCGCGGCAGTCTTATGGACCAGAAATCGGCGGACTTGCCGGCGCGGCGGTTACGCCGGATGGCACGCTGGACGTTTCCTTCGCCCCAGTTATAGGCGGCAATGGCGAGCAGCCAGTCGCCATCGAAATCGGCGCTCAGTCGTTGCAGGTAATTCAGTGCTGCGTCGGTGGACTCGACGATGTCGCGGCGTCCGTCATACCACCAGTTCTGTTTCAGCCCGAAGACGCGACCGGTCCCGGGCATGAACTGCCAGATGCCGGCGGCGCCGGCGGGAGAATAGGCAAAGGGCTGAAAGGCGCTCTCCACCACCGGCAGCAGCGCGAGCTCCGACGGCAACCCTCTCTTCTCAACCTCGCGAACGATATAGGGAAGATAAAAACGCGCGCGATCGGCCATTCGATCGAGATATTCCTGATTTCGCTGAAACCACTCAATCTCACTTCGGGTGCGGCGGCGGACCTGGTCCTCCAGGTCGAATCCCAGCCTGCTGCGAATCCGATCCCAGACGTCGGCGATCGCTTCCGGCTCCGCGTCGACCTCGACCACCGCCGGATCGTCCATCAGAATCCCGTCGTTCCGCTCCAGCAAACGGGCGGAGCGCCACAGCAGATCGGGGTTTATCAATACCGGCGGGGGAGGACCGGGCTCGAGCTCGATGGCCCGGGCGGCGGCCACTTCCGGCGCCGGGGTGGCGTCTTCCGGCACGACGGCCAGCTCGGCGCAGGCAGAAAGCGCCGCCATGATGCTCGCCGCGATGAAGCAAGAGGCCGCTCGAGTCGCGTTCGGTTCCATGGGTTCTCCACGGGGCGGGTGTCAAGACCTATGCTCAGGCGCAAAAGCAGCACTGACGCCGGCGTTTCGTCTTGTTCCCGGTAAAAAAAAAGCGCGGCCGCCCCGCGCCCATTGAAAATGCTAGGTGCGGGGAATCCGCGGGTCAAGAACGCCTTTCCCGGGCTGTGGGCGGGTTGGCAGGCCGGCAAATGCAGCGGGGGTTTCGGGATTGCTTCCAATCGCGGTTGAGCGGGAGCGGCGTAGCGTGAATACTGCTCTATGGACGGCATGCCCGGATGCCCTATCCTTGGGCTCTGGAGGACTTTTGAAGCGATTCAGGCTGGCTTGATTTCACTCAGGAATTCAAGGCCTTAGGCGGCTCGCGGCCAAAATCGAGGCAACGGAGATGACACAGCAGCAGAAAAGCGCAAGCACCATGCGGGAGGGTTTGCACGATTGGTTGAGCCGCCCGCCGGGGAAGTTTCTCGCGGAGCTGGAACAAGCGCGGATGAATGAAATCCTGCCGGATCTGTTCGGCTATCACCTGCTGCAGCTGGGGCATCTGGGTCAGATGGATCTGCTCGGACAGAGCCGAATTCTTCATCGCAGTATCATCGACATCGACGCCTGTGACCTCTCCGCACCTTATCCGCAGATCAGAGCCGCCGCGAGCACGCTTCCTGTGGAATCGGATTGCGTTGACGTGGTCATTCTTCCACACGTGCTGGAATTCGATCCGCAACGACACGAAACGCTTCGGGAATCTTTCAGAGTGCTGGTGCCGGAGGGTCATTTGCTCATCTGCGGCTTCAATCCGAGGAGCTTGATGGGGATGACGCGTATCGCGCGACGCCGCCGCGGGCTGGCGCCCTGGCACGGTCATTTTCTGAGCGTCAGCCGGCTGAAGGATTGGCTGGCACTGCTCGGGTTCGACGTTATGCAGGTCACTCCTTGTTTCATCAACTCCTCGAGCACGAATCAGCGCTGGCTTCAGCGCCTGGATGCGTTCTGGCGATTCGGCAATCGCACCGCTTCGGTATTCTCCGGCGCCTATGTCATGGTTGCGCGCAAACGGGTGACCAGAATGACGGCAATCAAGACCCGATGGCGACCGGAACGCCGCCTGGTCGGTGTCGGACTGGCCGAACCTTCGGCACGTGTGGTAGACGGTGACTGAGATCGTGGAGATCTATACCGACGGGGCGTGTAAAGGAAACCCCGGGCCAGGTGGCTGGGCGGCAATACTGCGGTATAAGGACAAGGAGAAGTCACTCTGGGGAGGCGAACTCCACACCACCAACAACCGTATGGAATTGATGGCGGCCATCCAGGGGCTGGAAGCGTTGAAACGCGATTGCGATGTGCGTCTGCTGACAGACTCCCAGTATCTGAAAAAAGGAATCACCGAATGGCTTCCGAGATGGAAGTCGAAGAACTGGAAAACCGCCGGCAAATCACCCGTGAAAAACGCCGATTTATGGAAACGTCTTGACGCTGTTGCATCGCGTCACGCGGTTCAATGGGAATGGGTGCGGGGTCACAGCGGTCACCCCGAAAACGAGCTTGCGGATGCACTGGCCCGGCGCGCCATCGACGAGCTCAGTGACGGAGATTGACGGCGAATGAGACAGGTTATCGTTGACACTGAAACCACCGGCCTCGATCCGCGCGAAGGGCACAGAATCATCGAAATCGGATGCGTCGAGCTTATCGACCGACGCCACACATCGAGGCATTTTCATCAATACGTTCGCCCGGATCGTGATATCGACGAAGGCGCGCTTCAGGTTCACGGTATCAGCAACGAGTTTCTCGCTGATAAGCCGGCTTTCTGTGACGTGGTG
>DATIPL010000574.1:0-4939 GCA_035471965.1 Gammaproteobacteria bacterium | reverse complement strand
GATCCGAGGTGAGCCCCGCTCGAATCGAACCGATCCCGAATCCGGGGTAGCAACGAGAACCTATTTCAAAATCAGCGAGCGCAGGCGAGACAAGGCAAAAACAGGCGAGAAAGCGGAGTTTACACGCCAGTAAATGAGCATTTCGAGCCTGTTTTTAACGCCGTATCGGCAAGCGCAGCAATTTTGAGATAGGTTCATGTAACACGAAACATGTAACAAGTAACACGGCATGTTTAACGACTGTGTTAGTGGCTCGACATGTCACATGTCACTGATCACGTGATACTGATACCCGCGTAGGTCGAAGCCAGATTCCGAAGAGAATGCAGAAGCCAAAATGCTACTCATAGACTGTCCCCACTGCGGTCCCAGGGCCCAGATCGAGTTCAGCTATGGCGGTGACGCGACGGTTTCCCGCCCCGCGGATCCGGACGCCGTGGAAACGAGAGAGTGGCTGGATTTCGTTTATCTGCGTGAAAATCCGCGCGGACCTCACATCGAGTGGTGGCACCATTCTGCCGGCTGCCGTCGCTGGTTCAAGGTGCGCCGCGACACCCTGACCCACGAGATCTCGGCGACGGGGACGCCGGAGTCGAATCTCGGGAGCGGCTCCGGATGAGTCGGCAACCGTTCCGAATCGCAGTCGGCGGCCTCGTGGATCGCCAGCGACCGTTGCGCTTCGCTTTCGACGGTCGAAAGCTCACCGGACTGGCGGGGGATACGCTGGCGTCTGCGCTGCTGGCGAACGGAATTCGGCTCGCGGGCCGCAGCTTCAAGTACCATCGTCGCCGGGGCATCTTCGGTGACGGGGCCGAGGAGCCCAACGCGCTGGTGCGGATACGTCGAGGTGACCGCGCAGAGCCCAACCTCCGTGCCACCTCGGTGGAGCTCTTCAACGAACTGGAAGCCGCGAGCCAGAATTGCTGGCCGTCTCTCGAGTTCGATGTCGGTGCCGTCAACAATCTGGCTTCTCGATTTCTGCCCGCAGGGTTCTACTACAAGACGTTCATGTGGCCGGCCGGCGCCTGGTTGTTCTACGAGCGCTTCATCCGCAATGCAGCGGGACTGGGAAGGGCGGCCGAGCATCCCGATCCAGACCGCTACGAAAAGCGCTTCGCCCACTGCGACGTGCTCGTCATCGGTGCCGGACCGGCGGGACTCGCCGCAGCGCTGGCCGCGGCTCGCAGCGGCGCGCGGGTGCTGCTGGCGGAATCGGACTTTCGTCTCGGAGGCAGCCTGCTGCGGGATCCGCGCCCAATCGATGACGAGTTCGCTCCGGAATGGGTGAAGGGCATTGAGGCCGAGCTGAAAGCGGTGCCGAATACGCGCATCCTGAAGCGGGCCACCGCATTCGGATATTACGACGCCAACCTGGTGGCCATAGCGCAGCGGGTCACTGACCACGAGGCCAAGCCGGAGAGATTCCTGCCGCGCCAGCGGATCTGGTGGGTGCGCGCACGGCGAGTGGTGCTGGCTACCGGCGCGATCGAACGGCCGCTTGTGTTTGCGGACAACGATCTGCCCGGAGTGATGCTCGCTTCCGCCGTACGCGGCTACGCGGTACGGTACGGCGTGCGCTGTGGCAAAAGAGCGGTAGTGTTTGCCAATAACGATGACGCGTATGCCACCGTCCCGGCGTTTGTGGAGGCGGGCGGAACCGTCGAGGCGGTGGTGGATCCGAGGGCCGGCGGCCCGAGCGACTCGGTGAAGCGGCAGATCCAGGCCCTCGGCGTGCGCATGCTCGAAGGCCACGTGGTCACCCGCGCGGAAGGCGGAGACACGCTCCGCGGTGCCACCGTCATGCGATACACGCGAGAGGGCTCGGTGGTAACGGGTGAACCCGAGCGCATCGAATGTGACTTGTTGTGTGTTTCTGGCGGCTGGAATCCGACGGTGCACCTGTTTTCGCAGTCCCAGGGCAAACTTCGCTTCGACCGGGGCAATGCGTGCTTCGTTCCGGACATCTCACGCCAGGCGGAGCAGTCGGCCGGCGCGGCGCGGGGTTGTTTCGGCCTTCAGCAGGTGCTCTCCGACGGCGTCGAAGCGGGTCGCGCTGCGGCGGAAGCCTGTGGCCTGAAACCCGCCAGGTTCCGCGCGCCCTCGGTAAAGGAGGAGTTTACGGACGTCGCCCCACTGTTGCCGCTGTGGGCGGTGCCGTTGCCGCAGGGTCAGCGAGGCAAACGCTTTGTCGATCTGCAAAACGACGTTACCGTGGACGACATCGCGTTGTCGGCGCGGGAAGGTTATCGATCAGTTGAGCACCTGAAGCGCTACACCACCCTGGGTATGGGCACGGACCAGGGACGCACCAGCAACGTCAATGGACTGGCGATTCTTGCTTCCATCGTGGGCAGCGATATTCCCGCCGTTGGCACCACCACTTTCCGGCCGCCCTTCTCGCCCGTGACCCTGGGTGCGCTGGGCGGGCGAGAGGTGGGTCACGAGTTCGCTCCGGTGCGGCGCACCCCGATGCACGCATGGCACGAGCGTGCGGGCGCGCGCTTCGTCACCGCGGGTTTATGGCTCCGGCCGCAATACTACGCCCACAGTGGCGAGTCGATGATGGACGCCATATACCGCGAGGCCCGGACGGTGCGCACAGGCGTCGGCATCGTCGACGTTTCGACCCTGGGAAAAATAGAAATCCAGGGGCGCGACGCGGCTGAATTTCTCGAGCGCGTTTATATCAACCGATGGAAGAATCTGAAGGTGGGCCGATGCCGCTACGGCATCATGCTGCGGGAGGATGGATTCATTTTCGATGACGGCACCACCACGCGGGTGGCCGAGAATACGTACTACATGACCACAACCACGGCGAACGCGGGACCGGTCATGGCGCATCTCGAGTACTACGTGCAAACGGTGTGGCCGGAGCTGCACGTCCATCTCACCTCCGTCTCCGATCAGTGGGCAGGCGCGGCCGTGGCGGGCCCGAGAAGCCGGGACCTGCTCACATTAGCCTGCGACGGCGCGGACTTGAGCAATGAGGCGTTGCCGTTCATGGGCTTTCTGGAAACCACGGTCGCGGGCGCCCCGGTGCGTATCTTTCGCATGACATTTTCCGGCGAGCTGGCCTACGAAGTGCACACGCCGTCGAACTTTGCCCTGCACGTATGGAAACGACTGCTGGACGCAGGCAGAGAGTTCAAAGTGACGCCGTACGGCACCGAGGCGATGAGCATTCTGCGTATCGAAAAGGGACACGTGGTGGCCGCCGAGCTGGACGGACGCTCGGTGCCGTCGGACTTCGGATTCGACGCTATGCAACGAAAGCAGGGCGACTTCATCGGCCGGCGCTCGCTGGAGCGTCCTGCGCTGAGGAAATCCGCACGCCGGGGTTTCGTCGGCCTGGTATCCGAGGACGGAAGGCATATCCCCAGGGGCGCCCAGCTGGTTTGGAATCCCAACGCCGACAGGCCCGTGCGCATGCTCGGTCATGTGACCTCTACCTGTTACAGCCCGAATCTCGAAAAGGAAATCGCGCTGGCGCTGCTCGAGGATCCCGACGATCACGGCGATAAGCTGCTCTATGCTTCCTCGCCGCTCACCAATGTGCACGTGCCGGTGAAAGTGTCCCATCCGGTATTCATCGACCCTGAAGGCAAACTCCCTCGTGGCTGAAGTCGTCGAAAGAACTGCGTTAAGCGAGCATCCGAAAAGCAGGCTTCGCACGGCGGGCACCGGCGGCCTGCCGGGGGCTGTGCTCGAGGAACAAAGACCCGCGGCCATCGCCCAGATCAATGGCGCGCCGCAGGATTCGCGCCTGGCGGCTGCGCTCGACTTTCTTGCGCTGGAGTCCACTCCCGAATCCCGCCGTGCCTGCACCGGCAAAGGCGGCACGCTGCTTTGGAACGGCCCCGGCCAGTGGCTGGCCGTGTCCCGGTCGACAGCGGCGGAAGAATTTCTGCCGCAGCTGCGCCGGGCGCTCGAGCCCCACGGGGCCACCGTTACCGACTTGAGCCATGCGCGAACCGTCGTTCGCATTGCGGGCCCCAAAGCGAGAGACGTGATGCTCAAAGGCTGCCCTCTGGAACTGGAAAGTTTCAATGTCAATGACTGTGCGGCGAGTCTTCTCGGTCACCTCAACGTCCAAATCCATTGCCTCGGCGATCATACCTTCGATCTTTACGTGTTCCGCAGCTTCGGCGTCGCCATGTGGGAGTGGCTCATCGACGCGGCTTTGGAATACGGTGTGGAAATGCTTCCCGGCGAATGACAATCTCTCGGTAATTCAGCCGGATATCGGGAAATCCGTCCAAATTAGGCTAATATCGTTAGAGGGCGCGCCACGCGCGGAACCAGGCGCTGCGCGCCGCATCAGAACGAAGTTACTGGACCTGCCGGGCGGGTAAGTTGACAAACCAAGCTCCCAAGCGCGTTCTCGTCATCGAGGACGATCCCGACTATCGAAACCTGCTGGAACGCTTCTTGAAAAAAGCATTTCCGGAGGCGGGTGTGGATTTGTATGACCCCGAGGCCAGGGGCCGCCCGAACACGGGCTTCGACTGGTCCGCCTTCGATGTGCTCCTTCTCGACTATCGACTGGGCGAAAACGAAAACGGGCTCGACTGGCTCAGAGAATTCAAAAAGGTTGGCAACAAGTTTCCCGCCACGATACTGCTGACAGCGGCCGGCAGCGAAGAAGTGGCCGTGCGCGCGCTGCGTTTCGGCGCCCATGATTATCTCAAGAAGCAGAACCTCAACGCCAAGAGGCTGGTGGAAAGTATCGCCGACGCATTCAACGTCCGCGCGGCAGAGGAGAGTATCAGTCGTTCCCTCACCATCAACGCGTCGAGGTTCAGCAAGTCCTATTTTTATGGTCAGTTCGATCTTGCCTTCGACGAAGCGGAAAAAGGCGAGAGTCGTGCCGTCATTCTCATCAAGGTGGACAGCTATGACTCATTGCACAAGTCTCTAGGCGTTCTGGCGATGGACG
>DATIPL010000573.1:0-3343 GCA_035471965.1 Gammaproteobacteria bacterium | reverse complement strand
ATGTTATCCATAGAATCCTCTCTTGATGTCGTAGTTCATGCTTCAATGACTTGCCTCGGGTTCAGGCTTGGGCTTACGGACTCGCGTGGCGGCCGCGATGTAAACCGCTGCCAGAATGCTGAAGATGTAGGCCTGCACCATGCCGGTGAGCAGACCGAGCGCCGTCATGATGATCGGGAAGATGAAGGGCGTAATGGTGAGCAGGATACCGATGATCATTGCCCCGCTCATCATGTTGCCGAACAAACGGACGGCCAGGGCCAGCGTGCGGGAAAGTTCGCTGACGATGTTAAACGGCAGCATGATGAACGTCGGTTTCACATAGGACTTGAGGTAGTTGCTCACTCCTTGCTCCTCGATGCCGAAGAACGGCACGGCCACAAACACGCACAACGCGAGTGCCGCCGTAGTCGAGAGAGAGCCGGTGGGCGGCTCGTAGCCGGGAATGACGGTGCAGAGGCTGGCTGCAGCGAGAAACAGGAAGAGTGTGCCGAGAAAGCCGAGGTACTTCCGCGGCCGACTCAGGCCTATCTCTTCAATTTGTTGCTCGATGCCGGTGACGACGATTTCCAGAAGGTTTTGCCAGCGGGAACGTTTCAGGCCGATGGAAAGTCTGCGCGTGATGAGTCTTGAACCGACGGCCAGCACGAGCATCAGCCCCCACGTGAACAGGATCGTGGCGTTGAGCTTGAAGTAACCGTGTTGCCAGAAGATGATCTCGTCGGGACTAAGGTGCATGACCGGCCTCTTTCGCTCGGGAGTTGTGGTGTTCGACCGGCGGGCCGGTGAGCCGCGTCACGAGGAAACGGGCGATGACGAATCCGAGGAGACACGCCAGCAGCCGGTCCCAATGACCGCCGGAGACAACGTAGAATCCGGCCAGAATGATGCTCGTTCGCAGCAGGAGGCTGCCGAGAAACAAAGACGCCGGCCGTTGCGACAAAAGGCCCCTGCGCACCGTCCACCAGAGGCCGCCGAAGAAAAACACGCCGAGCAAGACACCCGCGCTCCCCGCGAGCACCAGAATCACAGTTTCATTCACCGCCATCCTCCTGTTCGTCCCGCATGGCCTTATCTTCCTTGGCTACCCAATGCCAAGCATTCAAACAGCCGATGATCAGGCCGATGACCAGCAGCATCAGCGTCCAGGAGTGGCTTCCTTGATGGCGACTGTCCAGCCACACGCCAAGCGCCGCGCCCAGCACCGTCGGGATCGCGACCGACCAGCCGATCAGCCCCATCATGCCCAGGCCGAACCAGACCGTGCGTGTGGCATGCCTCCGGGCGCGAAGCTTGCGCGCCGCCTTCGAACCGACCTCCTGACTGAGCGGCGGCTTCGGCTTCAAGGGCTTATTCTGGGATTCGTCAGCCATGGTGAAAACTCACCATACGGCGGATGAAACCGCTCTCCATTTTCGCCAGCACCGAGCGCACGCCCTGTTCACGTTCGTCCCGGTTTAGAAACTCCCGCTCCACCGCCTCACGCAGTTGGCGGAGGTCCGTTCCGGCTATGGCGTTCCGCACAGAGACGAACACGTCCGGGCCGGTCTTGACCAACACCCCTTCATCCACGGCGACGTAAACCTCGCCCTCGGCTTCGTTTTCGTAGATCAGAATGCCGGGCGCAAGCGCGGCCACGCAGTCAAGCCGATGTGGCAGAAGCCCGAACGAACCCTCCTGGCTTTCCGCGACGATGCGGGTCACACCGGTCTTCTCCGCGAAGATTCGGAACGGCAGGAGGACCTTAAGATTCATGAGTGTCGGCGGCGGCATGCTCGACCTCCGGTTCAGGTTTCGGCTCGGGCTGGGATGAGTCCGTGCCTGTGCTTTTGCTACGTTTCGCTCTTTCTTTCGCCTCGTCGACCGCCCCGACCATGTAGAGTGCACTCTCCGGGTAGTCTATAAATTCATCGCGTAGGATGCGCTCGCAGCCGTCCAGCGCGTCTTCAAGGCTGACGAGCTTGCCATTGAGCCCGGTGAACTGCTCGGTCGTGAAGAACGGCTGCGTAAGAAAACGCTCCAACCGCCGGGCGCGGGCTACCACGTTGCGATCCTCCGGCGACAGTTGCTCCAGGCCGAGCATGGCGATGATGTCCTTGAGTTCCGCGTATTGGGCGAGCGTCCGCCGGATCTCCTGCGCGAGGCGATAATGCCGCTGACCGACGATGCCCGGCGTGGTCATCTTGGAACTGGACTCCAACGGGTCGATGGCCGGATAAAGTCCTTCGCTCGCCCGTTTGCGCGAGAGCACGATGGAAGCCGAAAGGTGGGAGAAGGTGTGTACCGCCGCCGGATCAGTGAAATCATCCGCCGGCACATATACGGCCTGGATGGACGTGATGGCCCCGGTGTCGGTGTTGGCGATACGCTCCTCCAGCCGCGACAACTCTGTGCCCATCGTGGGCTGATAACCGAGGCGAGACGGCATCTGCCCCATCAAGCCGGATACCTCGGAACCGGCTTGAATGAAACGGAAAATATTGTCGATGAGCAGCAGCACATCGCGGTGCTCGTCGTCCCGGTAATACTCGGCCATCGTCAGCGCGGCATGGCCCACACGGAAACGGCTGCCCGGCGGCTCGTTCATCTGGCCGAAGACCATCACCATGTTCGGCAACACGCCGGCCTCCTTCATGTCGCGGTAAAGCTCCTCGCCTTCCCGACAACGTTCGCCGATGCCGCAAAAAATGCTTACACCCTCTTGATGCCCGATCATGTTGTGGATCATTTCGGTGAGCAACACCGTCTTGCCCACGCCCGCCCCGCCGAAAAGTCCCGCCTTGCCGCCGCGCTCCAGCGGCATGAGCACATCGATGACCTTGATACCGGTCTCGAAGATCTCCGACTTGGTCGAACGTTGAGCCAGTGGTGGGGGCGCCCGATGTACCGAACGCCACTGGACATCGGACAACGCCGCTTTGCGGTCGATGGCGTTGCCGAACACGTCGAACATCCGCGAGATGATCCCTTTGCCCACGGGCGCTTGTAGCGGTCCGCCGGTGTCCGTCACAGCCATACCGCGAGCAAGGCCCTGGGTCGGCGTCAGCGCAATCCCGCGCACGCGCTGCGCATCCAGTTGCGCCAGCACCTCGATGACGATGCGCCCGTCATCGCCCGCGTGCAGCACGGAGTAGATCGGCGGCAGATGCTCGGCGAATTCGACGTCGACGACACTGCCGCGTACCGAAACGACGACACCGATGGCTGCTGCGTCTGTCATCGGGGTCGACCCAGCGTCGTATCCACGACGGCCTGTGCATGCTCCACGATCCGGTCCAGCTGGTCCTGCCCGCGGAAACTCTCGGCGTAGATCTTGTAGATGTCCTCGGTACCCGATGGCCGG
>DATIPL010000572.1:0-6186 GCA_035471965.1 Gammaproteobacteria bacterium | reverse complement strand
GCAGTACCTGGAGATCGCCGGGCGCACGGTCATCGAGCACACTCTGGGGAAATTCGCCGGCCATCCGCGTATCGCCGGCGTGACCGTGGCGCTCGCGCCAGGGGATCCCTGGTGGGGTAAGGTTGCGCTCGAGAACGGACGCGAAGTGAACCGCTGTGACGGGGGCGACAAGCGCTTCGAGTCGGTGCTGAACGGTCTCGACGCTTTAAAAAAGAAGGGTGCCGGAGAAGAAGATCTGGTGCTGGTGCACGACGCCGCGCGCCCGTGCGTTCAGCGCGCGGACATCGACCGGCTGATCCACGCAGCCACCGCGCATCCCGTCGGCGCGGTGCTGGGAATGCCGGTGCGCGATACCATGAAGCGAACCGGACCCGACGGCAGCGTGAGCGAAACTGTCAGCCGTGGAGGGCTCTGGCATGCGTTCACCCCGCAGATCTTTCGCCTGGGACCCCTTTCCCGCGCGCTGGGGCGTGCGCTTGAAGAAGGTGCCGAGGTGACCGACGAGTCCCAGGCGATGGAGCGCATCGGAGCCCGTCCACTTATGGTGGAGGGGCACGCGGACAACATCAAGATCACCACGCCGCGAGATCTCGAGCTGGCGCGGCACTTTCTTTCCACGCAAGACGTGAAAACATGAGAATCGGACACGGCTTCGACGCGCATCGTTTCGCCAGCGGCGTGCCGCTGGTGCTGGGCGGCGTCAGGGTGCCCCACGATAAGGGACTTGCCGCCCATTCCGACGGCGACGTGGTCATTCATGCGATCTGCGACGCGCTGCTCGGCGCGGCGGCGCTGGGCGACATCGGCAAACATTTCCCGGATTCGAGCGACGAGTTCGAGAATATCGACAGCCGGATATTGCTTCGCACGGTCGCCGAGAAAATTTCGAAGTACAGACATGTCATTTCCAACGTGGACGTCACCATCATCGCCCAGGAGCCGAAGCTGGCGCCGCACATCGATGCGATGCGCGAGAATCTGGCCGGGGACCTGGGCATCGATGTCACCCGGGTGAGCGTCAAGGCCACCACCACTGAAGGGATGGGCTTCACCGGCCGAGGCGATGGCATTGCCGCATTCGCCGTGGCGCTGCTCACCGGCGGCGGCTGACAGCGGCGGTCCGGGTTTGTAACTGCGCCCGCAGCATGGATATCTCGCGTGCCCGATCCCACCACTGAGCTGGCTCACGCCTTCGGTTCGCCGAAAGCGGACGCCGTGATTCGGGCGCAGCCGGAAGAATTCGAGGTCGAGGAAGTCCTCCGCTTTGAGCCGGCGGGGAAGGGCGGGCACGTTTACCTCAGGATCAGAAAGCGCGGCCTGAATACGCGCGATGTGGCGAAGGCGCTGGCGCGTCAGGCGGATGTGCGCCCCATTGACGTTGGCTTTGCCGGGATGAAGGATCGAAACGCGGTCGCTACCCAGTGGTTCAGCGTAGGACTCGCCGGGCGTGACGATCCGGACTGGGGCGCGATCAACAGCGATGCGCTGGAGGTGCTGCAGGTCACACGCCACGAAAAAAAGCTCCGTCCGGGGCAACTGATGCTGAACCGCTTTCGTATCGTCCTGCGTGACATAAGGGGCGATGGTGACGAGATCGACGCGCGGCTGGATCGGATCGGGTCCGAGGGGGTGCCCAACTACTTCGGGCCTCAGCGCTTCGGCCGAAACGGCGCGAATCTGGATGCCGCCCGGGAGCTGTTCAAGGATCTACGGCTGGTGCGGGATCGAAAGCTCAAGGGGATCTATCTGTCCGCCGCCCGGGCCCAGGTGTTCAACCATGTGCTCTCGACGCGGGTGGCGGCCGGAAGCTGGAACCGGGCGCTGTCGGGGGAAGTGCTCATGTTCGATGATTCCCGCAGCCGATTCACGACGCATGGCGAAGACCTCGACGCCGATCCGCGCATCGGCAAGCTGGAGCTTCACCCCACCGGGCCTCTATGGGGAAGAGGATCGCCGGATGCCAGCGGTGAAGCGGCGGCCGTCGAGCGGCGAGCGGCGGCAGCGCTGTCCGATTTAACCTCAGGTCTGGAAAAAGCCGGGCTCAAGGCGGATCGCCGGGCGCTCCGGCTTCGCGTCGACGCGCTCGAATACGGGGAGTGCGGCGATCGGTGCGTCACCGTCGCATTCTCGCTTCGACCCGGGGCTTTCGCCACCGCGGTGCTTCGCGAGGTGGTCCGTCTTAACGGGCCGAGCGCCGCTCAGCCCGGATAGGGCGCGAAACGCAGTTGGCCACCAACCCGCTTTACCGCCTCTTCAATTCCCTTCACATGCATCTGGTCGCCCAGATAAAGGAGCTCCAGATTCGGCAGTCCGTTCCCGGGAGCAAAACTCAACGCTTCTATGATGACCTGCGCCGTTTTCTCCGCATTCTCTCCCGTGACCATGAACCGCGTCGGCTTGCTTTCCGCCGGCGCCAGCCGCGCATACAGTTTTCGCGACAGGTCGCTTTCCGCGCCGGTCCTGAACAGGGAAACGAAGACCTTGTCGGTGAACTTGCCGCCTTTTTCGACAATCATGTATTCGAAGCCGGAGCCAAAGGCGGCTTTCGCCGCTTCCACCCGGGGGTTCGTCGTCTCGGCTTGCTTGATCTGGGTGGCACAGCCAGCGACCAGAATCATGGCGGCAAGACAGGCGGCGGCTTGCATGGAAATTCGTCTGAGCCTTTTCATGAATTGGTTGGTCTCTATCAATGGACGCATCGGTGGATGTGTTCGGCGGCAGGTCCGTAGCGGTCTCAAGCGTTATTACAAATCGATTACCGGCCGAACCCGTCAAGGTGTTGGAACGCCGACGACCTGAATCGTTTCGAAGAGAGCACCGCGGCAGGCTTCGCCCTTGATAGCGGCGCGTTTGCCCCCGCGGTGCCCCCCGAAGTCATTTACTCAGAAGGGGTCTTCGCCGCTCAGCCCGGATAGGGCGCGGAGCGCAACTCGCCGCCTACGCGAATCACGGACTCTTCGATCCCCTGCACGAACTGCTGATCGCCCAGATACAGAAGTTCCAGGCCAGGCAGTCCGTCCTTGGGAGATAAGCTCAGCGCTTCGATAATCACGTGCGCAGTCTTCCTGGAGTTTGCTCCGGTGACCATGAATCGCTCGCCCTGACTCCAGGCCTCATAAATTCGCTTATAGAGGCCCCGCGACAGGTCGCTCTCCTGGCCGGGCTTGAATAGGCCGACGAACGCCGCGTCCTCCAGAGCATTCCCGCTGCCGACGATCATGTACCTAAACCCCGGGCCGAAAGCCGCCGTCGCTGCCTCGACGCGCGGATTCATTCCCTCGGACTCACCGGTCTCCTTGATCGTGGCGCCGCAGCCGGCCAGCAGCGCGCTCGTGGTTACCAATGCGGCAAGGAACGGTAGAGATTGTTTAATGCTTTTCATGGCATGTATTGTCCTGATTGTAAGCTGGAAGTCGAGTCGACGGACCCGCCTGGCGGGCGCCATCGCAGCAGATGATAATGTATTCACCCGTCCCGGTGACAGGCCGTGGCTAAACTCATGAAAGCGTTAATGAAACCCGGACAATCTTATTTCTTTCTGCTCGTCGCGGCATTCTTCTCCGGCTGCGGCACGGTTTACGTCAACGAAGAGGATCGAAACCTCGATGGTGTGGCGCGAGACAGCTTCGCCGTGGAGCGCTCCGTGGACGGTGCCTACCGGGAGGTTTATGCTCGCCTGCAGCATTGCGTCTCGGCCTACGGCTACCGGGTGCGGGGAAACATCAACCGCGAGCGGGATGTCGCCGAAGTCACCGTGGATTCCGGCTTCGGCTTCGATCGGTCGCTCTACCTTGCCGACTCCATCTTCCTCAAAGCCGAGCTCGAGCGCCTGGCGCCGGAGCGCACCCGAATCACCTTCATTCTGCCCACTTCCAACGCCCGGCCTTTCGCCGACGCGGTCGAGCGCTGGCTGATCAGCGGCGATGGGTCGTGCCGGGCGTGATCCGGCCAGGTCGCCGTTCGCAGGCGCGGGGAAAGATCCTGTAGTCCAGCGGCGATAGCGGATCGCGTTTTTTTCTTACTCGCGCATGGCGAAACCGCCATATCGGCAGCTTTGGCCGTGCGTGGAAACTGTCGGCCGTGCGCAGGGAAGCCCAGGGACGGGCGTGGTGTACAGGGATGCCAGGGACGGCCACGGGAGAAATGCGACAGGGATAACCGCCATGGAAGCGACCACCAGACCGGAATCAGCGGGTCCGCGATGCGACGAGGGTGCGAGCGAGTCCCACGAACAGGCCTGCGGCCGCATCCGTGCCGCCGGTTCGGGTAGACCCAGGATCCGAAGCCTGGTCATGTGGAGCGGCGGACTGGGCAGCACTTACGCGCTCGCCAGACTGCTGAAAGACAGCGGGGACGAGGTTTACGCCCATCATATCCACCTGAACGCGCCCCGGGATGACGCCGGCTCGCGGAGCCGTCGCTGCGAGTTCGAGGCCCAGGCGATCTCACGCCTGGTGACGGCGATGAAATCCCGCTACCGGGCTTTCGAATACTCGGAAAGCCGCGCCGACCTCACCGCCTTTTCCTGCTTTGCCCGAGACACGACCACGGCGATGTTCTTTGCCGCGCAGCTCGCCATGAGCCGGAGATTCACCCCTTTCGATCGCATACTGGTCGGCGTCGATGACGAGGATCCCAGGTGGCGGGCAGGCAGCGAGCTTTACGCCCTGAGACGCGTGCTGATGAACCGCATCCTGCGGGCGGTGTGGGAAGCGGAAGAGATTCCTTATCTCTACGTGTTTTCGCCCCGGCCATCCCGGGCAGACGCCTTCGCGTATCTGGGCATGGAGCTGGCGCCACTCACCGTGAGCTGCCGCCATCCGGAAGCGGGCGGCCTCGGCTTCGCCGAAGGCGCCCTGCGGCCGTGCAACGTCTGCCCCAAGTGCCGCTCACGGGCCAGGCTGGAGCAGGACTCGAAGGACGAAGCCGCGGCCTGAACTGGTTGATCGGAAGTGGGCGAGTGGCAATCCGCCGTCTACATTCTTGCAAGCAGAAGGAATGGGACGTTATACATTGGCGTGACCTCTAATCTTGCGCGCCGCGTCTTGCAGCACAGAAGAGATACGTGTTGGGGGTTCACACGGAGATATGGCGTACACCGACTCGTTCATGTGGAGTTTTGCGATTCCATTGCTGATGCAATCAACCGGGAGAAGCAAATGAAGAAATGGAATCGGGCATGGAAACTCGCGCTGATCGAGTCGACGAATCCAGACTTGCGAGATCTGTGGGAAGATCTGTACTGAACTCCGGCCTGCGGCTGCTGGAGCACGGCCGCTGGGAGCTGTTATTCTGCCAATCGCCATTGGGAGTCTTCGATGAAAGACTCGGCAAAATCGTCCGATGCCCCGGCTGATACGTGTAGATCATGTTCCCGGTTTACGATGTAAATCATCTGCCCGGCTCATCATTGGGGCACTGGATTCCCGCTTCCGCGGGAATGACGGTGGAAGTTTCATTCCGACGGCCGCCGAATCAAGCGGTGCAGATTCGTAAAAAAATCCTAACGGCTTCGCTCTTTCACTCGGGAGGGCGAGAATCGGGCTTCATCCATGATCCTTACCGCTGATGTCATTCCCGCGGAAGCGGGAATCCAGTGAACGAATCACTCATTGGATCCTGCGATTCAGGAAACTTATGGCGCAGAGAAATTTTTCTGTCTGAAGAAGCGCCGCGGCCACTGTGTGCAGGCGTCTACTTTTTCAGAAGCACGTAAACCGCACCGGTGCCGCCGTCATTCGGCGTGGCCGAGCAGAAGGCCAGCACGTCGCTTCGAAGTCTGAGCCAGGCGGCGACATTCTCTTTGAGCACGGATCCCCCGGTGCGCAGCCCCTTGCCATGGACGACGCGCACGCAGCGAAGGCCGCGCTCGGAGCACTCCGTCAGGAACGTCTCAAGCGCATGGCCCGCATCCCGAACGCGCATGCCGTGCAAATCGAGCTGATCCTCGATCCGGATCCGACCCCGCTTGAGCATCCGGATCACCTTGCGCTGTACTCCCGGCGAGGCATGAAATAGCGGGCCGGGGTCAGACGGGTCAGCGCTGGCGTAGGGATCCTTCTTTTCTGAATCTCGCTCGGCGTCAAGTCCGTCTCGCGGCGCCGGCCGCGGGCGTGTCCGCGGATGGTGAACGCGATCGTCGTGCAGCCGGCGCACCCTGCCCGCGGCGCGGTGAAACAGCGCGGG
>DATIPL010000571.1:0-3740 GCA_035471965.1 Gammaproteobacteria bacterium | reverse complement strand
CCTCGGCGCGCTGGACAAGCAGCTTCGGGAGCAGATGCAGTTCGAGATCAAGCACATTCACGAGTCGCTGGCCGTCACGGTCGTCTACGTGACCCATGATCAAAGCGAAGCGCTGACGATGTCCAACCGCATCGCCGTATTCAATGACGGCATCATTCAGCAGCTGGCGCCACCCGAAGATCTTTACGAGCGACCGGATAACGCTTTCGTCGCGCAGTTCATCGGCGAGAACAACAAGCTCATCGGCACGGTGAAGGAACAGCACGGCACCAACTGCATCGTCGAAACGGAAGACGGCAACACGATCGAGGCGCTGGCGGTGAACAACGGCGGCGCCGGAACGAAAACGACTTTGTCATTGCGGCCCGAGCGCATCGTGGTTCGCCCGGAAGCCGGCCGCTGTCCGAACATATTCGAAGCCACCGTCATAGAGCTCATTTACCTGGGCGATCACATGCGCACCCGCGTCAATCTGCTGGGACACGACGACTTCGTCGTCAAAGTGCCGAACTCTTCCGGACACCAGCATTTGAAGGAAGGCGAGAAGGTCAAGGTGGGCTGGCTGTCCGAAGACTGCCGGGCCCTGGATTACCCCTAATTGGCGGCGTATTCGCAAACTTCAGGGAGTACGCAACCGATAGTCTGGAGACTGGAAGGAAACGGAAGCAAAAGAAGACGGAATACGTAAACACAAGCAAGCCGGTCAAACGGGCAAGTGCGCCAGCGGTACCGGCAACGAAGCTAACTGGTTCGAAATACGGAGAGAGTTGATTATGAAGAGCATTCAAAGAACACTTTACTCGGCCGTCGCCGGGGCCGCGCTGGGAGCCGCGTCGGTTACGGCCGTGCAGGCCGATTCCCTGACCGTGGTCTCCTGGGGCGGTGCATACACCAACAGCCAGGTCCAGGCCTACCACAAGCCGTGGGAAAAACAGACCGGCATCGAGATCTACTCCGAGGACTACAACGGTGGTCTGGCCCAGGTCAAGGCGCAGGTGGAATCCGGCAACGTCACCTGGGACCTGGTTGACGTCGAGCTTTCCGACGC
This sequence comes from Gammaproteobacteria bacterium, assembly GCA_035471965.1. Taxonomy (GTDB): domain Bacteria; phylum Pseudomonadota; class Gammaproteobacteria; order HK1; family HK1; genus CAMYJH01. The sequence goes on along the minus strand of DATIPL010000571.1, from coordinate 2,692 downwards.
CGTGCGGGGCTGTGACGAGGGTCTGCTGGAACGAATCGATCCTGCCATTCTGCCGGCCGCGCCGGACGGCACGCCGGCGATGGACGACTTCATCCCGGGCACCATCACGGAATGCGCAGTCGCATCCATCGTGTGGTCCACCGTCTATGCCTACGACGCCACCAAGTTCAAAGGCGAGAAGCCCAAGACCATGGCGGATTTCTTCAACGTGAAGAAGTTCCCCGGAAAGCGCGGCATGCGCAAGAATCCGAAGCCCAACCTCGAGTTTGCGCTGATCGCCGACGGGGTTCCGACGGACAAGGTCTACGAGGTGCTCGACACCGACGAGGGCGTCGACCGCGCGTTCAAGAAGCTGGACAGCATCAAGGACCACATCGTCTGGTGGGAGGCCGGCGCCCAGCCGCCGCAGCTCCTGGCCGACGGCGAGGTGGCGATGACCACCGCGTACAACGGCCGCCTGTTCAATGCCATCGTCAACGAGGGGAAGCCCTTCGTCATCGTCTGGGACGGCCAGGTGTGGGACCTCGATTTGTGGGTGATTCCCAGGGGCTCGCGCAATCTGGAGACGGCGCTCGAATTCATTGCCTTCTCCACCGACACCGTGCGTAACTGGGATCAGTCGAACTACATCTCCTACGGCCCGGTGCGTAAATCGGCGCAGGCGCTGCTGGATCCGAAGATGGCTCCGCACATGCCCACGTCCAAGGAGAACTTCAGGAACGCGCTGCAGAACGATTTCGAGTTCTGGGCCAACAACCAGGACGAGTTGAACGAGCGCTTCAACACCTGGCTCGCCAGATAAGGCGATTCGAGCTTCGGGGGCGCGGCTTCGCGCCCCCGGTTCTTCTGCCTGACTTCATCCGCTGCAGCATGGGGGTGAAGTGAGGCAGACGAAAACCATGAGCGATCTCGACCTGAGGACGACGCAAATGATGTCAAGACCCTTCACCCGTTCAGTTGTCGTCGCTGCCTTCGTCCTGGGTATCGCGGGCGCGGCCCGAGCGGAAACAACCCTCACCGTGGTGTCCTGGGGCGGCGCCTACACCCACAGCCAGGTGAAGGCCTATCACGAGCCGTTCCAGAAAAAGACCGGGGTCAAAATCCTGTCCGAGGATTACAACGGCGGCCTGGCGCAGGTCAAAGCCCAGGTCGACTCGGGAAACGTGACCTGGGACGTTGTGGATCTGGAGCTTTCCGACGCCATCCGGGGCTGCGACGAGGGGCTGCTCGAGGTCATCGACCACGGCATCCTGCCGCCGGCCCCGGACGGCACGCCCGCAGCCCGGGACTTCATTCCCGGGACCCTTACCGAATGCGCGGTGGGAGAAATCGTCTGGTCGACGGTGGTTGCCTTCGACCGGGAGAAGTTCCCCGAGGAATGGCCGCGGTCGATCCGGGATTTCTTCAACCTGGAGCGTTTCCCCGGCAAGCGCGGCCTTCGTAAGAGTCCCCGGGTGAACCTGGAATGGGCGCTGATGGCCGACGGCGTTCCGGCGCCCCAGGTGTATGAAGTCCTGGCCACGGAGGAAGGCGTGGATCGCGCCTTCAAAGTGCTCGACACGATCAAGCACGAGGTCGTGTGGTGGGAAGCGGGCGCCCAGCCGCCGCAGCTGCTGGCCGACGGCGAGGTGGTCATGACCTCCGCCTACAACGGCCGGCTTTACAACGCGATCTTCAAGGAGCGCAAGCCGTTCGAGATCATCTGGGACGGCCAGGTGTGGGACATCGACCTCTGGGGCATCGTCAGGGGAACGCCCAACCTCTCTACGGCGCTGGAGTTCGTCAAGTTCTCCACCGACACCAAGCGCCTCGCCGACCAGGCAAATTACATCTCCTACGGCCCCGTGAGACGGTCGTCGATGGACAAGGTCAATAAACGGGTCAAACCGCACCTGCCCACCTCCCCGGACAACTTTGCAAATTCTCTGCAGAATGATTTCGAATGGTGGGCCAACAATCAGCAGGAGATGGACGAGCGCTTTTCCACCTGGCTGGTCAGATAACAGCGTCAAGCTGTAACCGCAGAGATTCGGGAAACAGCGCAACGGGACCGCGAAGAGAGCACACACATGGCACAGGCAGCACAAACGTTTCACGTCGCCGAAGGCATGTCGCTGAAATCCGCGCTGGCGAAAGCGGAACGTCGAAACAAAATTCGCGCATTCCTGCTGGTGGTCCCGCTGCTGCTGTTCGTATCCTTCACGTTTCTCGCCCCCATCGCCCAGATGATGTTTCGCAGCGTCGACAATCCGGTGGTGGCCGAGGTATTTCCGGAAACGCTGAAAGCCCTGGAAGAGTGGGATCCCGGCGGCGCGCCGACGCCACCCGAGAAAGCTTACGAGACGCTGGCGGCGGAGCTCTCGAGAGGCTACAAGGATCGCACCGTCGGCCGCGCGGCGACACGCCTCAATTACTCCACCGGTGGCATGCGCAGCCTCATTACCAAGACCGCTCGTCAGATCAGCCGCGTTCAGGTCGGGCCGTTCATGGAGGGCCGGTGGAAAGACAAGTTTCTCGAAATTGACAAGGATTGGGGCGACCGCGAAGTCTGGACCACGATCAAGTACAGCGGCGATCGGTACACCATCGAGTTCTTCCTCAAGGCCCTGGACCTGGGCTACAACTGGGACAAATCCATCGTCCCGGAGCCTGAGAACAGACAGCTCTATTTTCTCACCGGCTTCGATTCCGT
>DATIPL010000570.1:0-6196 GCA_035471965.1 Gammaproteobacteria bacterium | reverse complement strand
CACATTGTGGGCTGAAAGCCCGGTCAGCCTGGCAACCGCACCAATCTTGAGTCGCGCCGGGTCTGCGGCGTCAGTCTTTGCCATGGGCCTGTCCCTCCGGGCGTGCCGTCATGCTGTCTAAGATAGTAACTTGGACATCGTTTCGACAAAACAGGACCTTGGCGTTCGGCGCGCGGATTCTCACTCTGGCGCTGAACTGGTCACCGATTTGACCAATGGGCCGAGGGTCAGCCCCTGCACCAGAATGGAGAACACCACCACCGTATAGGTGGTGGTCAGGATCAGATCGCGCTCGGCTCCCGCCGGGATGGAGAGCGCCAGCGCCACCGAGATGCCGCCGCGCAAACCACCCCAGGTCAGAATTCGAATCGCCCCCGGCGTAAACGAACGGCGGAATTTCAACAGCCGCACCGGAGCGCCAACGCACACAAAGCGCGCCAGAAGCACGACGGGAATGGCAATCAGCCCAGCGGTAATCGCCTTTCCGCTGAGCTCGAGCATCAGCAGTTCCAGGCCAATGAGCACGAACAGCACCGTATTGAGAATTTCGTCCACCAGCTCCCAGAAGAGGTCCAGGTGCTCGCGGGTGCTTTCAGACATGGCGAGACGTCGACCGTGATTTCCGATCACCAATCCGGCCACCACCATGGCGATTGGGCCGGAGGTATGGATGGAAACGGCGAAAGAATACCCTCCCATCACCACGGCAAGCGTGATTAGAACCTCGACGCTGTAGTTGTCCACCCGGCTGAGCATCCAGTAGGCGATACCGCCCAGGATGAGTCCGAACACGATGCCACCCACGGCCTCCTCGGCGAACAGCAGCGCGATGTTCTCAGCCGAAGGCTCCTGCCCGCCGGTCACCAGCCCGAGCAGAACGATGAAAACCACTACGCCGATGCCGTCGTTGAACAGCGACTCTCCGGTGATCTTGGTCTCCAGGGACTTGGGCGCGCCAGCCGACTTGAGTATCCCCAGCACGGCGATGGGGTCAGTGGGCGATATGAGGGCGCCGAAGAGAAGACAGTAGGTGAAACCGATATCGAAACCCAGCGCCTGACCAAAAATCCAGTACAGCGCGCCGACCACGAACGTGGAGGCAACCGTGCCGAATGTGGCCAGGGAGCTCACGATCCATTTCTGCGCGGCCAGATCGCGCAGATTCACATGCAGCGCACCGGCGAACAGAAGGAAGCTGAGCATTCCCTGCATCAGCGTCCGGTTGAAATCGATGGAGCGGATGAAGGCCTCGGCAGTCTGCTCGACCTCACCCAGACCCAGCTTACCCAGACCCAGCAGCGCCAGGGAAAGACAAAGCGCGATCAGCATGAGCCCGATAGCCGACGGCAGTCGAACATAGCGGTAATTGAGGTAGCTGAAGACCGCGGACAGCGTAATCAGCACAGCGGCAACGTCGAGAATATTCATGCGCCGTAGACTAGCAGCTCGTCTGGAGAAGACGTGAGCAGTTGTATCAGGAGCCTTCTACCTAGAAAAGTGAACGGGCGCAGCGAAAACCGATGTGGCGGTGGCCGCTTTGCGGCGCGCGGGAAAATCCACCGCGGAAATATCCGGTGAGCTGATCGGGGTCACTGTCGAAGACATAGTCACCTCCCCGCGTCACCCGTTCGCCCGGCGCCAGGAGATCTTCCCTGCCGTCGTGGGCATCATAGGGATAAGCCCGGTAAAGCGAAGACGTCCACTCGGCGAGGCTGCCCGAGAGATCCAGAATTCCTTCAGGAGTCGCGCCCTCGGATCGGGAGCCGACAGGCGCAGTCACGCCGGAAGGATAGCGGGCATAGACCAGCCGGTCTTCAGGCGGTGCTTCGCCCCAGGGATAGGTGCGACCCTCAGGACCTCTCGCCGCCGCCTCCCATTCGGCTTCTGTCGGCAGTCGCGCGCCGCGCCAGGCACAGTAGTTTCGCGCCCCGCGCCAGGTGGTCTCGGCAACGGGATGATCCTCGAAACCTCCCGCGGCGACGAAACGACCATCACGCGTCTCGATTCGCGCCTGATCGTCGTCGAGACCGATCAGCGGATAGCGGTCCGGGCCTCTACCCCGCTCCAGCAACTCCGGCCAGGTGGCGTCGGAAAAATCCTCCCGTCTCGCGTCCCCGTACGCAAAATCAGCGCGGACGTCCAACTCCAGCGCGTTGAGGAACTCAGCGAACTGCGCGTTGGTCACCTCGGTCTCGTCGATCGTGAATGCCTCGAGCAAAACGGCGTGCTGTGGACGCGCATCGGGGCGGGCGTCGGGATGCCCTATGGGATAAGTGGCCGCCGGAATGGTTATCATGCGATGGTTGGCGGCAGCGGAAAGCAGTGCGCGCTCCGGATCCATGCGCAGCGCCGGCACGGGGCCCGGGTTGGCGGCAAAAGCGCCGCTCCAGATCAGCAGCAGCCCCGGGGCGGCAAGGTATCCGGCCGCCGGCCGGAGTAAAGACATGTGGCGCGGGTCCCGTCGAAACATTGGGATCGTGTGAGCTCGTCTTGTCCCCGAGTAGCCGATCTAAACATGCCCGACAGGTCTCTTCCCACCCGCCCTGCGAAAGCAGCCTTGACGCCCGCTCCCGGCCGTCGCGGGATGCGTTGCGGCCCCGAGACGGCGCTTCGGTCGCCGCCGGCGGACATCTCCGCCTGCGGCCAAGGCTCCGGGAAACCATGCTAATGTTAACGGGTCTCGTCGCCCCGTCCGGGCGACGAATCAGCAGAAGTTCTTTCGAAAACTTTCGCCGCACGAGACAGCTCATGGCCGAGGACAAGTTCAAAGCACAGGCGCGGGCAATCATCGAAGGATGTCCGTTCAATATGGAAGACGCCATCGCCGATGACCTGCGCGAAGCGGACGCCAGGGCTCAACAGCTTCGAAGAGATTTGTGCTGGGCCCTGGATATGCTGGAGCAGCACGTCAATTCAAGCGAGATTATCGAGCAGGCGCGAGAAAAGCGAAGCCGGCTGTCAAAGAAACCCTCAGCCTGAAGCAGCCTGAGCGAACGCCGGCGACCTTGCAGGATTCCGGAGGCGAGGAATGTTCCGACCGATGCCACACCAGCAATCGACGTTCAGTGACTCATTGCTTTCCTGGGATCGTGCATGCCCTCTTTTATTCCCAGGCGGATAAGCAGCACGTTCACCGGATACGCCGCCAACAGCCCGAATGAAAGCGATACCAGCATCGATGACCAGAATAAAGGTTCACTGATGCGCGCATCGAAGGCGAGCCAGAGATCGAGGCCAATGGCCGAAACTTCCATCACGGTGATGCTGGCCGTGTCAGAAACGAACGCATCCCATAGAGCCCTTCGGACGGGCACATTGTCCTGAATTAAAGGCCCCGCCGTGAGTATGAAGCCGAACGCATAGGCGAAGCAGAAGGTGGTGATGGCTACAGCTCCGACGCCCAGGCCAAGGAGGCCGACAGTGATCACGAGACCGACGATCTCACCTGCACCGCAACCGGAGTAACAATGCGCGACGGAGCGAAAGGCGCGTCGCCACAACGAGTCGCGGGGGATCTGCTTGCGCCCGGAATAGTAATAGACGGCCAGACCCAATGGCCCCGAATAAGTGACGGTCAAAATCCATACCCATCGCATCAGGCCGGAAATTTCGGCATTTCGATGGTGCATATCACGCAGAACCGCCAGCAGAGATGCGGCATTTGCAACCGCCATCGCGGCCAGGAGAGACCACGAGTCAAGCTGAACGACTATCGTTTCCTTCATTCTCACCCCGTTAACCTAGAGCCCGCTGAACCCTATGCACAAGGCGTTCCAACGGCAAGTCGGTTCCGAACGAACGCAGGTTGCGGACGGCGCCGCGGGTTCTCCGTGGACGAAATGCTGACCAGGCGTCATCAAAGAATCTTCTTTTTGCCCCGAAGGCCTGGGATTCGGACATCCGTGGAAATCAGAATTTCCGGAAAACCGTGACGCCGATTCTGACCATGATGCCTTGTTATCGTCAGCTTCGCTTCGTGCCAGGTCTGTGCGCCTCAGCTACGGCAGGTAATTTTCATGAATGAGAAAAGCAACGACTTTCAGCTCTTTCACGAGCTTTACAAGGCCGCCAAGGAAAATCTCGCGGAAGGAACCTGGGATTATCTCATCGGCGGCGCCGAAACCGAGACCACTTTCAAGCGAAACCGGGCCGCATTCGATTCGATTGCATTCCGCCCGAGGGTGCTGCGCGACGTAGACGATCTGGATACCTCGGCGACCCTGCTGGGACAGAAGCTGCGCATTCCGGTAGTTCTCGCGCCCATAGGCTCGCTGCAGGACTTCCATCCGGAGGGCGGGGCCGCCGTGGCCCGCGCCGCCGACCGGTTCGGTACCATCAGCATCCTGAGCTCCGTGAGCCACCCGGGACTCGAGACCACCGCCGCCGCCTGTAACGGGCCGAAGATCTTTCAGCTCTATGTGCGCGGCGATGAGGCGTGGGTTGAGGATCACATTCACCGCGCAACAGACGCCGGCTACGTGGCCTTCTGCTTCACAGTCGACCTCGACTACTACGTCAAACGCGAGCGGGATATTTCCAAACGCTACGTCACCACCGGCAGAAGACTCGCGGGAAGGAACGAGGAGTACCAGCGCCGATTCTCCTGGAAGGACATCGCGCGCATCCGCGAGCGATTCGAGATTCCGCTGATCCTCAAGGGCATCGCGACCGCCGAAGACGCGAGGCTCGCCGTGGAGCACGGCATCGAGGTGGTGTATGTGTCCAACCACGGAGGTCGGGAGCTGGACCACGGCCGCGGAGCCCTGGATGTGCTTCCGGAAGTGGTGGACGCGGTAAGCGGCAGGGCCGAGATCGTGATGGACGGCGGCATTATGAGAGGCAGCGACGTGGTCAAGGCCATGGCCCTGGGAGCGGACGCCGTCGGCATCGCAAGGCTTTATGGTTTTGCCCTGGGCGCCGCGGGAGAACCGGGTGTCACCAGAGCACTGGAAATTCTGGAAAACGAGATCCGCTCGACACTCGGCCTGCTGGGCGTCACCGGCTGGTCGGAGCTTGACCAGAGTTATCTGCATCCCGGCGCGCCGCTGGTGCGAGATCCCGGCTATGGAAGCGCCTTTCCCCTGCTGGAAGAAGGATACTAGCTCGCCGCGCCAGTCTGGCTTTGGCTGGGTTCAGCAACCAGGTTCAAACTGTCTTCAGAATCGAACTCAGGGGAGTACCCAAGAGAATGAACCGAAAAAGTATGGAGCTCGAAGGCCAGGTGGCGCTGGTGACGGGTAGCGCAAAGAACATCGGGCGAGCCATCAATCTAGCGCTCGCGGATGCCGGTGCGAAAGTAGTGATTAATGCCCTCAACTCCGCAGAGGAGGCGCGCGCGCTGGCGGACGAGATTGAGGCGGGCGGTAGAGAGGCCATGGCCCATGTGGCCGACATCCGTGATCCAGACGAGGTAGCGGCGATGATGAAAGCGGTCGGGGAACGCTTCGGCGGCTTGAACATCCTTGTGAACAATGCCTCGCTGAGGCAATTACAGCCTCTGGAAGAGATGACGCTCGAGCGCTGGCGCGAGATCTACGCGGTGACCGTGGAAGGCGCGATGCTGTGCGTGGTAGCGGCGCTTCCCTATCTACGCGAGTGCGGCAACGGTACCGTTATCAATATTTCCGGAATCGCCTCGCAGGTGGGCGTCAAAGATCGCCTGCACGCGGCCAGCGCCAACGCGGCGCTCGAAGGCATGGCGCGTTCTCTCGCCCACGAGCTGGCTCCCTTCGGCGTCACCGCCAACGCCATCTCCCCGGGCTTCATCGACACCGTACGCGGAGCGACCGCCGGCAAGGCTCCAGCGAGCATAGCGGCCACCGGCAACCTTCTGCGACGGAAAGGCAGGCCGGAAGAGATCGCCGCCATGGTGCGCGCGCTTTGCGGGCCGGCCGGTCGCTATATCACCGGCCAGACCATATGCGTCAACGGCGGCATGTATCTCACCTGAGACCATCGACGATTCAATTGCGGGGGGTGTAAACCTCATTCGCTGAGGAGTACGAACCCCCCGGCGTTGGACCCCCGCCGATGACATAGACGCGGCCATTCAGCACCGCGGCTCCGAGACCGTGTCTAGGCGTCGGCATGGGCGGATGCGGGGACCATCGGTCGGCGCGAGGATCGTAACCCTCGACGTCATCGAAGGTACCGCGGGTGGATTCACCGCCGAATATCAGGATTTCTCCGTCGATGA
>DATIPL010000569.1:0-4090 GCA_035471965.1 Gammaproteobacteria bacterium | reverse complement strand
CTCGAGCTCGCCACCCTGGTCCACGCCGGCTTGTCGGTGGACAGGGCCCTCAACATCATGGCAGAGATCGAGAGTCCCGGGCCGCAGCGCGAACTCATCCTGGGATTACAGCGCGACGTGCGCGGTGGCATGGCCTTCTCGGAAGCTCTGGCCAAGCGCGAGAGACTCTTTTCGCGCTTTTACGTCAACATCGTGCGCGCCGGTGAGCTGAGCGGCGCCATGGATCAATCTCTCTCCCGACTTGCTCGCTTTCTGGAAGATGCCCGCGAGCTGCGAAAGGAAGTGGGCAACGCGCTGCTTTACCCGATCATTCTGGTCTTCGTTGCGTTGCTGTCGCTGGCGGTCATCCTGGGCGTCGTGGTGCCGCAGATTGCCGCAGTGTTCGAGGATTCCGGCCAGTCGCTGCCATGGTTTACCGAGGTGGTGATCGGCACCGGTAAGTTCATCGAAAATTACGGCTGGGTGGTCGCGCTGATTGCCGCCGCCGGTTTCGTCATCGCGCGGCATCAGGCGAAGAATCCGGAAGTTCGCCTCAGGTGGGACGGGTTTGTGCTCGGGCTGCCGCTTCTCAGAACGCTGATCGCGCAAATGGAGGCGGCGCGCTTCATGCGCACCCTGGGTACGCTGATTGAAAACGGTGTCAATCTTCTCGAAGCGCTCGCCATTTCCCGCGAGGTCGTTTCGAATCACGCAATCGCGCAGCGCCTGGAAGCACTGTCTTCCAGGGTGCGTGAGGGTCAGGGCCTCGCCCGGCCGCTGATGGAGGCGAAGGTGTTTCCGAGTCTCGCAAGCCATCTGGTTCGCGTCGGTGAGGAGACCGGCAGCGTCGACGCCATGCTGCTTCACCTTGCGGCCATCTACGAACGTGAGGTGCAGTCGACGGTAAAACGGGTGGTGACGCTCCTCGGCCCCATTCTGATACTGGGGCTCGCCGTAATGATTGCCGCCATCATGTTTGCCGTAATGGTCCCCATACTGAGCATCAACGAGCTTGCGTTGACTGGATGAAATACATGGACGATTACAACCCCCGTATGCTGCGTTTCAGGCCTTTTTGCAGGCGTTTTGCCCCCCCGCCCCGGTCGCCTGGATTCACTCTGCTGGAGCTGCTGGTGGTCATGGCCATCCTCGGGCTGATCGTGACCTTTGCCGCGCCACGGGCGCTCAAGTGGCTTTCCGGCGCCAAGAGCGATTCCGCGCGCATCCAGATCGAGGCGTTGGGCACGGGCATCGATCTGTACCGACTGGAGGTCGGCAGCTATCCGCCGGATCTGGAAGCCTTGGTGACCCAGCCTTCGGGCGCGGATCGCTGGGATGGCCCTTACCTGAAAAAGAGCACCGTGCCCAAGGATCCCTGGGGTCGGGACTACATCTACCGCCAGCCCGGTGAACACGGCGCTTACGACCTCTATACCCTCGGTGCCGACGGTCAGGAAGGCGGCAGCGGCGAGGACGCGGACGTTGTCAGCTGGCAATAGACGCCGATTCCGGCACGGTTCCCTGAAATCACTGATGCAAGGTCGAAATGGATTCACGCTGCTCGAGCTGCTGGTGGTGCTCGTGCTGCTCACCGGAATCACCGCGCTGGTGGCGCCGGCGTTTTTGAAGGGCGGAGGCGTCGACGTCCAGGCCGCATCGCGCAATCTGGCGGCGGGGCTTCGCCGGGCGCGCAGTCAGGCGATTCAGGCGAACGCGATGACGGCCGTCAGTGTCGACGTGGAGCGCAGGGAGTTTGCCCTCAGCTTCGAAGACCGCCCCCGCAGGCTGCCAGGAGATATCGAGCTTTCCCTCTATACCGCGCGCTCGGCGGTCGAGAGCGAAAGCCGCGGCGCGATTCGCTTTTTCCCCGATGGTGGCTCCACCGGAGGGCGGATCACGTTGAAGCGCGGGCCTCGCCGGATCCACGTGGACGTCGACTGGCTGGGCGGGCGGGTCCGTATCCTGGAGGATGCGGTTGATGGTGATCGCCTGGCAAGTCGATGAAGGGGCGCTGATGGCAACGGCACAACGAGGATTCACCCTGGTCGAGGTCCTGGTGGCGTTCACCCTGTTGGCGCTGTTTTTCGGCGCGCTTTTTCAGGTGTTCGCAGGCGGTCTCACGGTGACCCGCAGCGGAGAAATCCAGAGCCGCGCGGTGCTGCTGGCGAAGTCGAAACTGGCGGAGATCGGCGCCGACCACCGCATCGGGCCGGGCAGTCATTTCGGGCGCTTCGAACGCGACGAGTCGCGAGGAATCCGGTATCGCTGGCGCGCCGAGCTTGCCCGCTACAGCGAGGACGACCTCGGCCGCGCCGACCGGGGAGAGCTGGTGCCTTACCGGCTGGACCTGGAGGTCATCTGGGACGCGGATCGAGGTGAACACAGTCTTACCCTGAGCTCGCTGGTGCTGAGGCCCAAATGATGCGCCACGCGCCCTGCATTCGAATGCCGTCGCGAAAGGTCAGCGCAACCCGTGGCTTCACTCTGCTCGAGTTGCTGCTGGGCATGGCGGTGCTCGCGCTGATGGCGGGAATTGTGCTGGGTGGGATCCGCCTGGGCGTGAAGAGCTGGGACGCGGCGGCGGAGCGCAGCGCCGCGGTGGAGGAGATGCGCGTGGTGCACGCGTTGCTCAGGCGCCAGCTTTCGTCCGCGCTGCCGCTTGCCACCAGCCGTGCAGGCGGCTGGAACCTGGTGTTCGAGGGCGATCCGCAATCGCTGCGTTTCGTTTCCGAGTTGCCGGGCTATGTCTCCGGTGGCGGCATTCACTTCGTGACCCTGGCGCTTGCCAAAGGCGCTGAGGGAGACGATCTGGTGCTCCGCTGGCGCCCTCTGCACGCCCTGGACGCCGACGAGCCGCCCGATGAGGCGGTGCTGGCGAGAAACGTCGAGAAACTTCGCCTTCGATATTTCGGCGCCCGCACCCGCAACGCCCTGTCCGAGTGGCTGGAGAGCTGGCGCGATTCAAGGACATTGCCCCGACTGATCGAGATCTCCCTGGAGCAGGGGGGCGGCGAGAGCTGGCCGGAGCTGGTGGTCGCGCTGGATGTGGATGCGGTGCGGTTCATCACCTCCGAGCAGGACAGAGACCGGCTCCTTCCAAACACCGACCCGGCGGATGACGCTGTGGAGCAACCCTCGTGAGGCGGCGGGCTTCGACCGCCGAGGGCAGTGCGGTGACGGCTGCGCATTTCCCGCAGGTACGGTCGGAGGGCGGCATTGCCCTGATCATGGTGCTGTGGGCGGTTGCTCTCCTCACGGCGATTGCCGCGAGCTATGCCTTCGAAACGCGCACCGAGGCGCTGCTGAGTGCCAATCTCATCGACAAGGCGAAAGCTGAGGCTGCAGCCGAGGCGGGCGTGCGACGCGCCATTGCCGATCTGCTGCAGGACAATGACAGCATCTTCAAGAACACGCGCAGTGAGGCATCCTTGCGCTTCGCCGATGCCGATCTGCGAATCGCGGTCGTTTCCGAGCATGGCCGAATTGATCTCAACGCTGCTCCGGACGCGCTCATAGCGCAAGTGGCGGAGCGCGCCCTGGAAGCACGCTCGGCAGCGGAAGGCGTCACTGCGGACAGCATTGCTGATTCGATCCTGGACTGGCGAGATGCGGACAAGACCCGGCGGCGCGCCGGCGCCGAAGACGCCGACTACCGCCTTGCGGGCAAGACCTACGGCGCCGCTGACCAGGCTTTCGTCAGTGTCGGCGAGCTCAGCCTGGTACTGGGTATCCCACTCGACGTTTATCGGGAGCTGAGCAAGTACTTCACCGTGCACACCCGGTCGTCCCGCGTGGATCCGCAGGCGGCGAGTAAAGAGGTGCTGATGGCAATACCGGGTTTGAGCCCCGAGGCCGTGGAACGGTACGTGCAGGAACGGGAGCTGGCCGAAGGCGATACGGCATCGCGCGTGCCTCTGGATCTTCTGGCCGCCGGTGCGGGTTACCTGTCCAGAACACGTCCGACAATCTATGCGGTGGTGGTCGAAGCGAGGGTGCCGGGAGGCGCCGTGGCGCGAAGCGGCGTGGTGTTGAGGCTGGCCCGCAGTCGCCAGTCTCCCTACCTGGTCCTCGCCAGGCTTGCGGAATCCGACCACGCCTTCGATATTTTTGG
>DATIPL010000568.1:0-10226 GCA_035471965.1 Gammaproteobacteria bacterium | reverse complement strand
GGCGGCCACGGTCCGCCCTGGGCCTCGAAAGAGCAATGACCCTCCGGATGCCAGTCGCGGGTGGCATAAAGCGGGAGCTTTGCCCGCCTGAAGTGCTCAAGGTACCGGTTCATGATGGCTACCACGGCGTCTCCGTCCGGGACGCCGAGATTTCCTCCCGGCAGAAAGTCCTTCTGCACGTCGACGACGATGAGGGCGTCGCCTTCGCCGGGTTTGAAATTCGATCGGTCATTCATGCTAGTTTCCATCCTTCCCCCGAAGGCCGGGGCGCTGGAGTCGCCTCGCCCCCGGTTTTCGGGGTATTTTGCGAGCCTCGGTGACCATGATACATGCATGTTTCGATCCACCCCACGCCCCGCGAGCACGCCGTTGATTCGATGACGCCCGACCCCTCGGAGTTCCCCGCGTCCGGCCTGCTCACGGACCTGTATCAGATCACCATGGCCCAGGGCTACTACCGGTGCGGCATGGCCGAACATGAGGCCGTGTTTCATCTCACCTTCCGCAACCTCCCTTTCGGCGGCGGATTCGCCATCGCCTGCGGACTCGACACGGTGGTGGATTTCCTCAATCGCTGGCGTTTCTCAACAGAGGATCTCGCCTATCTCGGCCGCCTCAAGGGCAATGACGGAAACGCACTGTTTCATGCCGACTTCCTCGAGTATCTGCGCGCGCTTCGCTTTGCCTGCGATGTCGAGGCCATCGCTGAGGGCACTCCGGTATTCGGTCACGAGCCCCTGGTGCGGATCCGCGGACCGATCGTACAGTGTCAGCTTCTGGAAACGCCGCTGCTCGCCTTGCTCAATTTTCAGACTCTCATTGCCACCAAGGCGGCGAGAATCATTCTGGCCGCGGACGGGGACCCGGTGATTGAGTTCGGCTTCCGCCGCTCCCAGGGCATGAACGGCTCTCTCGCCGTCGCTCGCGCCTCCTACATCGGCGGCTGCGTAGGCACCTCCAATGTGTTTGCCGGCCGCACTTACGACATTCCCGTGCTCGGCACCCACGCTCACAGCTGGATCATGGCTTTCGAGAGCGAGCGCGAGGCTTTTTTACGTTACGCCGACGCGTTGCCCAACAACTGCGTGTTTCTGGTCGACACCTATGATTCCATCTCCGGGGTGAAGCACGCCATCGAAGCGGCCAGGCGGTTGCAGGAAAAAGGCCATCAGGTCGCCGGGATCCGGCTCGATTCCGGCGACTTGGCGGCGCTCAGTATCAAGGCCCGGGAGCTGCTCGACGAGGCCGGATTCAGCCAGGCGAAGATCGTCGCCAGCAATGAGCTCGACGAGCATCGCATACGCGAGCTCAAGCAGGCGGGCGCGAAGATCCAGGTCTGGGGCGTCGGTACGCGGCTCGCCACCGCATACGATCAACCGGCGCTCGACGGCGTCTACAAGCTGGCCGGCATCCGCCCCGATTCGACCAGCCCCTGGCGCTTCAGCGTCAAGCTTTCGGAGAATGAATCCAAAGTGCCGAACCCCGGTGTGCAGCAGGTACGGCGATTCTTCCGCGGAGACGCGCCGCTCATCGACGTGCTCTACAACATCGAGGACGCTCCAGGCAAAGAATGGCGCTACGCGCTACTGAGCGATCCGGATCGGCAGGAATCCGTTCCGGAACACACCCGGTGGAGAGATCTTCTGCAACCGGTGTTCAGAGAAGGCGACCTGGTGGCCGAGCGCGAGAATATCGCAGAGAGTCGAAAGCGAACCTTGAGCGCTCTGGATGCGCTGGAGCAAGAATTTCGCCGCCTCGACGCGCCAGCGCGTTATCCCGTCGGGCTCGAAAGTCGCCTGGGCGCTCTCAAACGCAGACTGGTCGCAGAGGCTCGCAAGAACTGCGACTAGGCCGCGGCAAAGCAATCGCCTGTTTGCCGTGAATCCGCCGTTTATCCGGAGAGCTCGTCCACTTCCTTCTTCAATGCTTTTGCCAGCGTATCGGATTTCGTTACGACGACCGAATTCTCGCCTAAGTCGGCTATGAATCGAGGCGCCGACTTGCTTTCCTTGTAAGCGTCGCTCAGACGGTCGACCATACGCTCCATGCGGATTGGATTGACCTTCTTACCCTCGACGAGCGTCTTGAAGTTCTTGAGCTGGCCTCCCTCCATCCATTCGAAGCCGAAGTTGCCGGGAGGATTGCCGATGAGCACGTAAAAGCCACTGTCGGACAGCACCACTTCCACCTGCTCTTTGACGTCTTTGACGATGGGCTCGATTTCCGAGCGATGCTTGTTCAGCTGGGCCGCTTCTGGCGAGCTCTGATCAAGCGCCGGATAGTCGGGCGTGTGACTGAAAATCTTGCTGAGCAGTCCCATTCCTGCCTCCTCACGATTGTTTCTCTCGCGGTCGCGATGGACGGATGCGCCCGCGCCACGTTATTTTACGATGATGCAGAATCAGTGCCAGGATCTGATACCGAAGCACTCCGTCTCGGGCGCTGAAGACGGGGGCAGGACGGGGGATTTGCCGCCACTTCGGGTGAATTGCACCATACCGGCAGAGATTTGTGGCGGCGCCGCATTGCGTGGCCGGCGCCGAATCCGGGCCGGTGGCATCGGATACGCATCACCTGCCTGCGGCAGGTCCGGTCCAGGGTCGACCGGCTCGCGCGGCGCATTTTTCCGCATTTTGACCAAACGAAGGTGAAAGAGGACCAGGACAGCACGCGCAGCGAATCTGCTGAACGCATTCTGCCGGCATGGTTCGTGTCTCAGATGATGAGAGAGCCGGGCAAATACGGCCTGATGCTTTCCGCAGGAAACATTCTCGCGGTCGAAAGAATTCTCGAAGTTCACACCGCCGCTGACGGCACCATATGGCTCGACGTGCGCATGGTCGAGACCGGCGACTATCTGCCCGGGAGCCTGGATCGGCGGGTGTTTACCGCTCCTTCGGACGCGCTCGAGGCTTCGGTCAACGCAAGCGCCGTGGTTGCGGCTTTCACCTTCGCCAACGAGTAGCCTGCGTATGCATCGATGAAGGATTCGAGCGCCCACACCCTTCATGCCGGTCACCGGCACCTGGGATGGGATCGCGACCTGACGCCGGTTCTGAATGCGGCGCCGGGGGAGATTGTTCAGTTCGAAACGATTGACGCTTCCGGCGGACAGATCGACCCGCGATCGACCGAGGAGGCCGTCGTGCGAATGGATCCCACGCGGGTCAATCCGATTACCGGCCCGGTCTCCATCGACGGCGCGGAGCGCGGCGACGCGCTGGTTATCGAGGTGCTCGAGTTCGCGACGACGGGCTGGGGCTGGACCGCGATCATTCCCGGGTTCGGCCTGCTCGCCGATGATTTTCCCTCACCACGGCTGCACCTCTGGCAATACGACCCGGAACGGCTGGGGCCCGCGGCCTTCGGCGCCCACGCCCGGGTGCCGCTCAAACCCATGATCGGGACCATCGGACTTGCCCCCGGGGCGCCGGGTCCGCACGACGTCATTCCCCCGCGACGCGTGGGCGGCAACATGGATTTGAGGGACGTTCAAAAAGGCAGCGTGCTGAAGCTACCGGTGGAGGTGGC
The DNA here is from genome assembly GCA_035471965.1 of Gammaproteobacteria bacterium. GTDB lineage: Bacteria > Pseudomonadota > Gammaproteobacteria > HK1 > HK1 > CAMYJH01. The sequence goes on along the minus strand of DATIPL010000568.1, from coordinate 6,695 downwards.
GGGGGCGCTGCTGTCGGTGGGCGACACGCATGCGGCGCAGGGCGACGGCGAGGTTTGCGGCACGGCGATAGAGAGCGGCATGACGGTGACGCTCCGCTTGACGCTGGAGAAAGATGCTGCGCCGACTTTTCCGCAGCTTCGCGTGCCCGGGCCCGTGACCCGACATCTGGATCCGCACGGGTACGAAATCGCAACCGGTATCGGTCCGGACCTCATGCAGGCCGCTCGCGATGCCCTGCGGAACATGATTGAACTGCTGACCCGCGGCTCGAACTTGAGCTCCGAAGACGCATACTTGTTGTGCAGCGTGTGCGCGGATTTGCGGATCAGCGAAATCGTAGATGCGCCCAACTGGGTCGTCTCGGTGTACTTCCCCCGATGTGTTATCTATTAGTTCCCGCGCGAGCACAGCCGCGGCGCCCGTCGGCATGAACGATGAGACAGTTGGGTAGATGGGTAGACGGTAGATGAAGGTCGAGTTGGTAAACGCACATATGCTCCATGGGCCATCTACCATCTACTATTCAAGCCACTCCGCCGGTCTCGTCTTCTTCGACCTGCCTTGGGAAGCCCTCGAGCGTTCCCATCGTTTCTCTGTCGCGCTTGAACGTGGGATCGCTTTGCATATACAGCGTGAGCAGCTCCGCAAGCGAACGCAAAGAATCCACGTGGGTGCGCTCGTAGCCATGGGACGAATCGGCGCCGAAGCAGACCAGCGCGCAACGAATGTCGTTACCGGCGTCGATTGCCGAAGCGCTGTCGCAGCGGTAATAGCGAAATACGTCCCGCTGATGCGGAATCTTGTGGACTCGGGAAAGCTCGAGCAGCTTCCGCGTCAAATGCCAGTCGAAGGGGCCGACCTCGTCCTTCATGGCGATAGTCACGCCGAGCTCCTTCGAATTCTGTCCCGGCGCGGGCGTGGCGTTGTCGATGCTCAGCATTTCGGCCACGTCCTGATGCAGAACGCCGGAGGCGCCGCTTCCAATTTCCTCCGTAATGGTGAACAGCAGGTGGCAGTCCACGGGGAGCGTTGCCTTGGAGTCGCGTATGGCCTTGGCGGCGGCCAGCACGGAGGCCACGCCGGCCTTGTTATCCAGATGTCGGGAGTTGATATACCCGCTGGTCGAGATTTCGGGATTCGGATCAATGGCGACGAAGTCACCCACGTTGATTCCCAGTTCCTCCAGATCGGCCCGGTTGTAGACCAGCTCGTCGACCCGGACCTCCACCTGCGTCCACGCCACCGGCTGCGTATCGATTTCCTCGTTAAAGGTGTGGCCGGACGCCTTTAGAGGAAGAATCGTACCGCGAAACTGATCATGGTCAGTGAAGATCGTAACGCGGGCACCTTCCGCAAAGCGGCTCGACCAGGTTCCGACGGGCACGAGCTCCAGTCGGCCGTTGTCCTTGAGCTGCTTGACCGCCGCGCCGATGGTGTCCACGTGGGCAACGACGGCTCGGTCGGGGCTCGACGTCTTTCCTTTCAAGTCGGCGCGTATCGCGCCGCGACGGGTGAGCTCGAAAGGAATATCCAAACGTTTCAATTCTTCGCCGGTGAAGTGCACAATCTGATCGGTGAACCCGCTCGGACTGGGAATTTTCAAAAGCTCCTTGAGCATATCGACCAGATAATTCATGTCGATGTCGAGCTTCTTTAGTCTGCCGCTTTTTTCGAGCTTGGTTACTTTGGCCCTTTGATTCATCGCGCTAACCCGGTGTTTGTGATTTTTGCTCAGGTTCGCCCGCGTTCCGCCGCAGGCGTGTGAAGTCCGCTAACGCGCTACGGTAGCGGGAAAAAGTAAATCGATAAAGCGCTCAGCCGTCGGCTGGGGCTCGTGGTTGGCGAGTCCCGGACGCTCGTTGGCCTCGATGATCACGTACTGGTCCTTTTCCACGTCCGGCACGATGAGATCCAGTCCCACCACCGGAATGTCCAGAATGCGAGCCGCCTTCTCGCAGGCTTTCTTCAGCGCGGGATTCAACCGTCCGGTGACATCGTGAATGGTGCCTCCGGTGTGCAGATTGGCCGCCTTGCGCACTATCACCCGCTCGGCTTTCTTCAGCACGTCATCGAAGGAATGGCCGGCGGTCTCCACGCAGCGCCGGGTCTCGTCGTCGACGGGGATGCGGCTCTCGCCGCCAGTGGCCGCAGCACGGCGCCGGCTTTGCTTCTCGATCAGTTCGCCGACGGTATGCTCGCCGGTTCCTTCGATCTCCGGTGGACGGCGAATCGCCGCCGCGACGACCTTGAAGTCGATGACGATCACCCTCAGATCGTCGCCGCTGCAGAAGCGCTCCAGCAACACGGTCTCGCAGCTTCCCCGCGCGCGCTCTACGGCCGCCTTCATGGCATCCTGGGAGTCAATGTTGACGCTGATGCCGCGGCCCTGTTCCCCGCGGGTGGGCTTCACCACGACGGCGCCGTGCTTTTCGAGAAAATCCGCGTTTTCCTCGTCGGAGCCCGCGACCCGCTGGTCCGGGACCTCGAGGCCGGCGCTTTCAAGCAGGTTGCGCGTGACCTGCTTGTCATCGCAGCGACTCATGGCGATGGCCGTGGTGAGTTCGGACAACGACTCGCGGCAGACCACGCGTCGGCCGCCATGCGTGAGCGCGAAATAACCATGCTCGGCGTCGATGACTTCGATGGATATGCCCCGCCACCTGGCCTCGTTGACGATAATTTCAGCGTAGGGATTGAGCTTTTCCTCTGGCCCCGGCCCCGTGAACAGTTTTTCGTTGACGGGGTTCTTATGCTTGATGCAAAAGACCGGGACGCGGCGAAATCCGAGCTTTTCGTAAAGCGCAATGGCGCCCTCGTTATCGTGCATTACCGACAAGTCCATGAACGCGCGGCCCCGGGCCTGATAGTGATCGGCGAGATGATTGACCAAGGCGACGCCCACGCCGGCGTGCACTGTCGCCGGATCGACGGCGAGGCACCACAGGCTCGAGCCGTTCTCGGGATCTGCAAATGCCTTGGCGTGGTCGACTCCGGTGGCGGTGCCGATGATTTCGCCGTTCTCCCGATCTTCGGCCACCAGGTAGGTCAGCGTCTTCTTTCCCCGTTGTTCCCAGATGAACTCGGCTTTCACCGGCACCATGTGACGCTTTGAATAGAGGCGGTTGATTCCGTCCGCGTCGGAACGCCGGCGCAGTCTGCGCACGCTGAATCCGGTATAGCGGTTTCGCGGCTGCCGGTACTGCGACAGCCACAAGCGGTAAGTGTGCGAGGGATCCAGAAACAGCTCCTGTGGCGCCCGCGAAAGCACCACGTGCGGATCTCTCAGGTATAGGGCAATGTCTCGCTTTTTCTCCGCCTCATCGCAGAGCACATCGGCAACGGCAAGCGGATCCTCGAAGGTGTGAGCGAAGATGAGCCTGCCCCAACCGCAGTCCAGCGCCACGTTCTTGCCGATCTGGGCCGTGTCGGGTCCCCGGGGCAGCTCACCCCAGTTCTTGAGCGAAGGCGCATTGAACCGCCTGAACCGAAGGTCTTTCTTGTGCGCCCTGCTCATGTCGTCAGCGTATCTTTGCATTCTCCTCGAAATGATTGAAATCCGGCACTTAGACCCCCTGCGCCTGAAGCCAGGTTTCCAGGCACGCGATCTGCCACAGCTTGGATCCGCGCAGCGGAGTGATGTGTCCCTCGGGATCCTGCAGCAGGGTGTCGACGTAGCCGCGGTCGAATACGCCGCGGTTCTGGGCCGCGGGCCGGTCGAGAACATCGCGAACGAAATCCAGCACCGGGCCGCGGATGTATTTGAGCGCCGGCACCGGAAAGTAGCCCTTGGGACGGTCGATCACTTCGGCGGGAATCACCGAGCGAGCCGCCTCCTTGAGCACGTGCTTGCCGCCTCCGGCAATCTTGGCCTTGGGCGGAATGCGTGCCGCAAGCTCCACCAGCTCGTGGTCGAGGAAAGGAACGCGCGCTTCAAGGCCCCACGCCATCGTCATGTTGTCGACCCGTTTTACCGGGTCGTCGACCAGCATCACCGTGGTATCCAGGCGCAACGCCTTGTCTGCCGCGGTCTCGGCGCCTGGCGTTGCGAACTGATCGCCGACGAATTCGCGGCTGAAATCTTTGCTCACCCATGGAGGCGTGACGGCTCGCTGGAACTCGGCATGATCGCGATCGAAAAACGCCTGCGCATAATCATTCAGCGGGTCATCGCTTTCGACCATCGGCGGATACCAGTGGTAGCCTCCGAAGACCTCATCTGCGCCCTGGCCACTCTGCACCACCTTGATATCTCGAGATACCCGCTCGGACAACATGTAGAAGCCTACGGCATCGTGACTGACCATGGGCTCGGACATGGCCGCCACGGCGTCGGCGAGCGCCGGCAGCAGCTGGTCGGTGTCCGAATCCACCACGATCCTGTGATGATTGGTGGCGAAATGCCCGGCGACGATGTCGGAGTATTGAAACTCGTTACCGCGCTCGCCGCCGACGTCGGCGAATCCCACAGAATAGGTGCGCAAATCCTTCTGTCCCAGCTCTGACAAAAGACCGACGATGAGACTCGAGTCCAGCCCTCCCGAGAGCAACACGCCCACCGGAACGTCGGCAACGAGCCGGCGTTTCACCGCCGTGCGCAGCGCCCCCAGCACGAGCTCACGCCACTCATCGAAGCTGCGCTTCAAGTCGCCTTCCCCACGCTCGAAGCGCGGGGTCCAGTAGACTCTGGATTTGCGCTCGCCGTCGGGCGTTATGGACATCAGCGTTGCCGGGGGCAGCTTGCGCACGCCTTTGAGAATGGTGTATGGGGCCGGCACCACCGCATGAAAGCTCATGTAGTGGTGCAGCGCCACCGGGTCTATGCCCGTATCCACGCCGCCGGCGGCGAGCAAACCGGGGAGCGTGGAAGCGATGCGCACGCCCCCGTCCACGTCGGCGTAGTAGAGCGGCTTGATTCCAAGGCGATCACGGGCCAGCAACACGCGGCCGCTGTCGCGTTCCCACAGGGCGATGGAGAACATTCCCTGCAGGTGCTGGACGAAATCAGCGCCGTATGCGTGATAGGCCTTTATCAGCACCTCGGTATCGCCGCTGGAGTGGAATCGGTAGCCGCGGCCGCGCAGGCGCTGGCGCAGCTCGGGATGATTATAGATGGCGCCGTTGAAAACGACGCCGATCCCGAGCTCCGGGTCGAACATGGGCTGATGGGACAAATCCGAGCGGTCCATGACCTTCAGCCGACGATGGCCGAAAGCCATATGGTCCTGAGCATAGGCACCGGCGGCATCGGGGCCGCGCTGCGCCTGGCGTTCATTGATTCGGTGTATGCCGCCCAGATCGGGCGCTCGCCCGTCGAATCGAATTTCCGCGGCGATGCCACACATTAAAAATTCAGTTTCCTCAATGCCGCGCTGTTGAAAGTCAGCGGGAGTGTTAACCACATATTCTAACAAACTGAGAGAAGCATGCTTCGCGCCGTGACGTTTGCGTCGAAAGAAGCAGCTGTAGGGTGTTTTCAGTCCGCATGTGCGAGCCGATCGGTGGCGCTGCTCCGGCGATGGTGCATTTGCACCACCCGCTGACGGTTCCTTCGTGCGGGCGGTGAGACCCGGTCCGACTCAAGCCGGCTTGGCTTCCGGCATTCGGTTGATGATGCTTCTTTCGAGATCGTCCTGATCGACGAAACGCGTGATGCGCTTGCCTTCCTCGAAATTGTCGAAGGACTGGATCCAGGTGCCGTCCGGCCAGCGCAGCTCCATGGCCCCTCTGGTCGGCCGATAGACCGCAGTATACAGGGTGCCGTAACCCTTTCGATATGCTCGGCTGTAAAGCGGCGGATTGAGAAAAGCGTCGATGAAGCTTTGCTCGGTCTGCTCCGCATCGGCGAACCTGGAGAACAGGAAGCGTTCCCGTTCCAGCGTCGAGGTAGCGTGCGCGTGCTCCAGCCACTCCACTTTTCCCTGATGGTTGGTTGCAACCGGAAACTGCCGGGTCACGGGCGGGCGATCGGGACACAGGTACACGGTTTTGAAGTGGCCGCCAGCGTCCAGCACGGTGACGTTGTAGGCCATGTGCGGAGGCACCCGGCGAAGCACATCGATGGCCTCGTCCGTGGTCTCGCAGAATTCCAGCACATAACGCAGCACCACCGGAATGCCAAAGCCCTTGCCCACCACGCGTCGGCCGCCGAAGGTGAGAGAGACCACCAGCCCGGCGTCGTTGATGCCGTCCAGCACGCCCCAAAGGCAGTCGCACAGGGCAATGACGCGGCGCTTGTTCCAGCAGGTATAGAGCACCGCGCCTTCGGTGAGCGCGGGGTGGTAGTCGTAATTGCGCACCAGGATCTGGCTCTGATCGTCCATCCACACCGCCTGGGAACAACCGGTGAGGTAGGGCGGCGGGCAGTAAAGCGCCAGCGCCCTGGCCGCCAGATCACTGCCGCCGGCATGCTCGGTAAGGGTTTCATAGGTCGTGACCAGCTCGGGCATATGCGCCTGGAACTCGGTGCGGGACTCGAGATAGCTGGGACGGGCGGCGTCGCCTTCCGACAGGAACCACTTGCGGTAGCCGGGCCACAACCGCTCGAAGTGGCGCCGCCACTTCTCGCCTGGCGTCATTTCCGCGATCGCTTCGAACTCGAACTTCACGGTCTGTGGAGAAGGCCTGCCCGCAATCCCTTTGCCTGCTGACCCGCGCCGCCTGGTGCGTCACGGAGCGTATTCTTGAACCACCCCGA
>DATIPL010000567.1:0-1851 GCA_035471965.1 Gammaproteobacteria bacterium | reverse complement strand
GTGGTCGGCCAGGACTGGGAGGGCGACGTGCGCGTGGTGCTGTTCGTGGTGCTGCGCGACGGCGTTGACCTGGACGAAGCCTTGCGCAAAAAGATCCGCGATCACATCCGCGCCAACACCACTCCGCGTCACGTTCCGGCGCGAATCGTCCAGGTCGCCGATATTCCCCGCACCAAGAGCAACAAGATCACCGAGCTGGCGGTTCGCGACATCGTTCACGGGAGGGAGGTCAAGAACAAGGAAGCGCTGGCGAATCCGGAGGCGCTGGATCTGTTTCGAAATCTGCCGGAACTGCAGTCGTGATGCGAAATGCTTAAGGCGTTACGCGCAATGCGCGCTTCTCCGTTGAGGCCGTCATCAGGAAACCGCGTCACGCGTCACGGGTCACGCGTCGCAGGCGCGGCGTTGCGCTGCATGCTTGCACTGCTGATCTGCATTGCTCCCTTCGTCGCGCAGGCCGAGACGTCGGGTTCATCCGGCGCACAGCGCACCGTCGTCTTGATCCACGGTCTCGGTCGCACCTATCGCTCCATGAACGAGATGGCGGAGGCGCTTTTAAGCGCAGGCTACGCGGTGGAGAATCTCGACTATCCCTCGACCGAACATTCGTTCGACAAGCTGCTGGAGATCGTCAGCGGAAAGATCGACCTTTGCTGTACCCGGAGCGACTCCAGGGTCGATTTCGTCACCCATTCGCTCGGCGGTATCCTGCTTCGCGCCTATGCCAGGGAAAAGGGGGCCGGACACATCCGCCGCGCGGTCATGCTGAGCCCGCCCAGTCGCGGCTCGGAGCTGGTGGACGAGCTCAAGGACATTACGGTCTTTCAGTGGATCACCGGGCCCGCAGGGCAGCAGCTCGGCACCGACGCAGACAGCGTGCCACTGAACCTCGGTCCGGTGAATTTCGAAGTCGGCGTCATCACCGGAGACGCCACCTTCAATCCACTCTACTCCTGGCTGATTCCTGGACCGGATGACGGCAAGGTGTCGGTGGATCGCGCCAGGCTGAGCGGCATGGCAGATTTCATCGTATTGCCACATTCTCATTCCTTCATAATGAACAGCGAAGAAGCGATCCGGCAGACCTTGTATTTTCTCGACCACGGTCGCTTCGACCACTGAGTCGAACTCCACCGCTCGAATTTGGAGGATCAGTCGCATGCTTCGCAGCACCGACACGCGCTACGGCGTCATAACCCGGATTCTGCACTGGGCAGTGGCGCTGATCATCATCGGCCTCATCTGGCTGGGATGGTGGATGGTGGAATTGAGCTATTACGATCGCTGGTACAACCGATCCCTGGAGTTGCACAAGTCCCTGGGCATGGCAGCGCTCGCCATTGCGGCGGTGAAAATCGCCTGGGTGATCTACGACGGCAAGCCGGATTTTCAGGAAAGCGTCAAACCGTGGGAGCGCGCCACGGCAACCGCGACCCACCACCTTTTCTATCTGCTCATGCTGCTGATACCCGCCACCGGCTACGTCATCTCGACGTCCGCCGGTGACGGGATTTCAGTATTCGGCCTGTTCGAGGTGCCCGCCGTGCTGCCAGTGAGCGAGACCCTGAGAGATCTCGCCACCGAGCTTCACTTCTGGCTGGCCTACGCCACCGGCGTGCTGGTGGTGGTGCACGCGGTGGCCGCACTCAAGCATCAGTTCGTCGATCGGGACGGCACGCTCAAACGCATCCTCTGACCGTACGCTCAGTTCTTTCTGATCCCCTCGACGCCGAGGGTCAGCTCTACGGTAGTGCTGCTGGGGCCGAGGTCGTAGTCGATGCCGAAGTCTTTTCGCGTGAGGGTGTAGCTTCCCGAGAACCCGGCCCGGTATCCGCCCCAGGGATCCGGTCC
>DATIPL010000566.1:0-2398 GCA_035471965.1 Gammaproteobacteria bacterium | reverse complement strand
CCAGCGTCCTTGCGCTGGAGATGGTTCATGAGCACCGGAATTACCTCCCCATTCTCGGTCTCCTTCTCGCAGCCACATACGCGCTCCTTTTCCTGTTCCATCGCATCCGCATCGATGCCCGCATTACCGGCACGGTCGTCGTGCTGATCGCTTTCACCCTCGGCTTCGTCACCAGCTCCAGGGCTTACAGCTGGTCGTCGACGGGGGTGCTGTTGGAATCGCTGATCAAGCACCGCCCGCAAGCGCCCCGCGCCCATGGTTATTACGCCGAGGAAATCATCAACAACAAGGGAGACGTGCGTAAAGCCTACTACCATCTGCAGCAATACTCGCGGCTGAGGCCCGATGCCATCGTCGGCCTGGTGGAAATGGTGCGCATCGCCAGGGGCATGGGGATGGTCGATGCTCCGCGAGAGGAACTGTCCGTGGGAGCCGGCGCTGAGCCTGACTTGTTCGAGACCCCTCTGGTCAATCATCCGGGTCAGCTCGAATCAATCACGCGCGAAGCGAGCGCAGAGATCGAGCGCCGGCTCAGGGAATATCCCTTGTCCGCAAATACGGTGAAGACCTTCGTCGATTTGCAGAACTGCCTCTATCGAGGCAAGCCCGTCTGCGTGGACATGGCGTCCGACCTGATTCGCTGGATGGAGCTGGCGCTCGAAAACCGCAACGTCGGAAGAGTCTTCAGGGCGGTCTTGCTGATGACGACCGCGAAGACATACAGCTGGCTGGGAGACCTGGACAGAGCGGTCGAGCTGGCAGAGCTCTCCGTTAGAACTCTGCCGAATGACGTCAATCTTTCCATTGACCTGGTGAAGCTTCACCTGGCGTTGGGGAATCACGCTCGGGGTCTCGAAATTATCGAGGGAATGAGGGAGCGTGGAAAACTCGTCGGATATCGTAACGAGGAACTCAATGCGCTGGAGTCGCGATTGATTTCCGGCAGCAAAGGGTCGGCGGCCGGCAGCTTGAGCCGCAATCTTCGATGAAGATCCTTTCCACCGGCGACTGGTTCCGTCGCGACGCAGGCGCCCCGCCTCTCGGCGTGGTTCTCTTCCTGGTGCTGGGCGCGGCGATCTGGCTGGTTTACCGTCCCGGGCTCGCCGGCCCGTATGTGTTCGACGACTTCCAGAACATCACCCGCAACCGGCCCGTGGCGATGGAGTCGCTCAGCTTCGGTAACCTGATGACGGCAGCCTTTTCGAAGGCAGAGGGGAGCGTGGGGCGTCCCGTCCCCATGGCCAGCTTCGCGCTGAATTATTTCCTCGCCGGGTCGAGCTTCGATCCGGTGGCGTTCAAGGCCACCAACCTCGTCATTCACTGCGTCAACGCGTTACTGGTGTTCCTGCTCGCCCGGCTGTTTTTCCGGCTTCGATCAGCTGCAGTTCCGGCGGGTGCCACCGTTCCCAGTGAACGGCGGATCCTGCTGCTGGCTCTGTTCGCATCGGCGCTGTGGGCGCTGCATCCGCTGCAGCTCACCAGCGTCTTGTACACCGTCCAGAGGATGACCAGCTTGTCCGCGTTCTTCGTTCTCGCGGGAATGCTGGTGTTCGCGCACGGGCGCCGCAGGCTGGATCAGAGGAACGGCGCGGCATTCGCCCAGATGGCGGCGGGTATCGGCGGGGGCACTGCGTTGGGCCTGCTGTGCAAAGAGAACGCGGTGCTGCTGCCTCTGCTCGCGGCCGCCGTCGAGCTGTTCTTCTTCGAGCGCGATTCGCTGTCGGTGAGTGCGCGGCGCCGGCTTCGGCTGTTTTATCTCTGCGCCGTGTGGCTGCCGATATTCGCCGGCCTGATTTTCGTATTATCAAATCCCGATTTCGTGCTTCGCGCCTATGCGACTCGCAGCTTCACGCCGATGGAACGGCTGCTGACCGAGTCCCGGGTATTGTTTTTCTACGTTTCCCTGATCCTTTATCCCCTGATCTCCAGATTCGGGCTGTACCACGACGACTTCGAGCTCAGTACCGGGCTGTTGAGTCCGCCTTCAACGCTCATTGCGGTTATCGCCTGGGTCGTCATCGGCGCCGCGCTGCTGGCGGGAGCCCGCCGCCGGACCCTCTGGGCCTTCGGCATCGCCTGGTTCCTGGTGGGCCACGCCCTCGAATCCACCGTGATCGGCCTGGAGATCATCCACGAGCATCGCAACTATCTCCCCAGCGTGGGCCCGCTGTTTGTGCTCGCTCATTATCTTGCCGCGGCCACGGAGAAGATTCGTTTGAACGCACGAACCGTTGGCGTGCTCGCAATCTGCATTCTATTGACTTTCGGGTTCGTCACGTATTCCCGGGCGCAATCGTGGAGCTCGAGGGTATCGCTGTTCGAGTTCCTGGTCCGCCATCATCCCGGCTCGTACCGGGCCCTCTCGGGACTGGCGGTGGCGATGAAGGAGCAGGGGAGA
>DATIPL010000565.1:0-1556 GCA_035471965.1 Gammaproteobacteria bacterium | reverse complement strand
TCGTTCAATGGTGAGTGCTTATGGAAAATCGGGGTGGTCCATTCCCGGATTGTTACTTCGAAAAACTGGAGAGTCCGATGAAATTAATCCGCCTGTGTATTGCGGTTCTGATCAGCGGGATCGCGCTCGCAGCAGCACAGTCCGCCGCAGCTGCAAACGTCAAAATAACTCCGCTCGGAAGTCACGACGGAGAGTTCTGTCGCTTTGATCGGGCGATGATACTCGAAGATCCTGACGGTACCCGCATCCTCTATGATGCAGGCCGCACGGTGGCCGGCCCGAACGATCCACGCCTCGGCAACATCGACGTCGTCCTCGTGAGCCACATGCATGGCGATCATGTAGGTGACCGTCATCTCACCCAGGTGAACGGAGGGGGGTGCGGAAACCCGGACGTGTCCGTGACCGCCACGCCCAACACCAACAGCGTCAACATCGTTATCGCCAAGAATGCCAGGATCATTACCGGTAGCGAGATGCCCCGCTTCTTTTCCAGCAAGCTCAAGTCTCTCGGCGGTGATCCCGGCGCCTCGCAGCTGGTCCGCTTTGGCGCTTCGCGCAAGGTCGGCGGCGTATCGATAACCACCGTCCCTGCAGTCCATTCCAACGGCATCAGCGGATCTTTCATCGACGGCGAGCTGGGCGAAATGCTGAATGCGACAGGCCTTACGGCCTATGCCGGACCACCCACCGGATACGTATTGACTTTCTCCAACGGGCTCGCGGTCTATCTGTCGGGTGATACCGGTATTACCGCCGAGCAGGACTCAGTGGTTCGGCGACACTACAAGGCACGCCTCGTGGTCATGAATATCGGCGACACCTTCACAACCGGGCCGACGGAGGCTGCCTTTGTGATCAACGAGCTGGTCAAGCCGAATTCGGTCATCGCGTCTCATGCCAACGAAGTCGCGACGAAAAACGGCAAGGTTATTGCCGGCACAAAGACAGAGGCCTTTATCAAGGCGACGAGAGTGCCCGTGCATCTGCCGCTCAGCGGGCGCACCATGGAGTTCAACAGCGACGGTAAGTGCGTCTCCGGCTGCTGAGCGGCGCCGCAAGCTCCCGGGGTCGGGTCCACTGGTTGAGCCATGAGTTCTCCTTACGGGATCCGACCCCGTGCGTTGCCTTCTTTGTCTTGCCTGGCTCCTTTCCTCGAATCGAGAAAAGCGCGCTAATTGGCTGTAAATACAGCCTGAATCACTTCTCGAATTTAATTCTATACTCATCCAGTCCACTCCGATTGTGCTCAATTGGAGCATGTGTTGCTTTGAAGCGAAGAGAGCAATTCGAAGCATGGCGTCCGAAGACCGCGCAAACAGAAAGGCCAGAACGACCCTCGACCGGGAACGTTTCGAGTATCTTGTCAGCGAGGCCGAGCGGATGCTGGAATCCCGCCCCCGCGCTTATCGCCTCCGCCTCGCATCTCTCGCCATCCTTGGTTATGCCGTCATATTCGGCGTCCTCTTTCTCCTTATTGCGCTGATCGCAGGATCCGTTTGGGCGGCGCTGACCAGCACGGTCGTACTTCTCATCCTGGTCAAGAAGAAACTTTT
>DATIPL010000564.1:0-5124 GCA_035471965.1 Gammaproteobacteria bacterium | reverse complement strand
CTGATGGGGATTGCCGATTCATCGAGGCTTCTCGCGATCGGGGATTCGCTTACCACCGACATCCTGGGGGCCAACAAGGCGGGAATCGATTCGGTCCTCGTCACTTCCGGGATCCACGGCGCCGAGCTGGGCTTGGCTTACGGCGACACTCCGACGCCGGAGGGACTCTACGCCGCTTGCGCCAGGGCGGGCGCCATGCCGCTCGCCGCCGTCAGCGCCTTCACCTGGTAAGGGTTCTGCTGGACGGCGCCCGCACCAGTGGATAGTCTTTCGCCCTAAGGGCGATGGACAAGCGCCCGGCGAAAAGACCAGGGGGATAGCACGGGTCCGATGAGAGCGCGGCAGACCCGTTTCGGATTTTGGCAGACCGCCGGCTTGGGGGCGAGCGTGGTTTGGCTCGGTGCTGTGGCCTATTACGTCACGGTGCAGATCGGTTGGGAAAACCTCACATATTTGCTGCCCCATGAACTGGGGGCCTTCGTGCTCGGCGTTTTCGCGCCGCTGGCAGTGCTGTGGCTGGGCATGGCCTATGCCGGATCCCGGCAGCAGGTGATCGGCGCGGCGATTGCGCTCGAGGCCCGGCTCGATCATCTGATCTATCCGCCCGAAGGCGCGGAGGAAGAGATCCAGTCGGTGGTGGGCGCATTGGAGCGCCATGCCGAGACGCTTGCCGATGCCACCGAGCGTGCCGCCAACCGGGCCGAAAGCCGTATCCGCCAGGCGGCGCGGGAGATCGAGGCCCGAGTCAACGAATCCGGTCTGGCGCTGGAGGGGGCGGCGCAGATGGCGAGCCAGCGCATGGAGACCATGGCCCAAACCCTGGAATCCCGGCGGGTGGATCTGGTTACCGCTTCCCAGCAGGTGGGCGAGGACGCAAAGCGCCTGAACGAGCTTCTGGCCGCCCGCTCGGCCGGACTCGACGAAGCGGCCAAGGGTCTCACCGAGCGCGGCAAGGCCCTCGGCGCCCTCCTCCGTGACCAGGAAAAGGCCACCGAAGCGAGCGCGGACAGGCTGGAAGAGCGGATCAAGGCGATCGCCGAAAGCCTCGCGGCCGAAATCGGCCGCATCGACTGCGAGACCGAACGCGTGGCCCAGGCCGCGGGCGAGTGGGCGGAGGCCTGCCGCGGCCAGGCAGCGGAGCTCCGGGGCGAATACGCGGGGCTGGCGGCGGAAGCCGAGCAGTCGGCAAAGTCCATTGCCGAGGAGAGCCGGTCTCTCACCCGGGAGGCTGAGCGCATGGCCGGAGTGCTGGGCAGCGCCGCCGGCGAATTCGTCAACCGCATGCGGGACATGGTGGATTCGGGCGAACGCTCCGGCGCAAAGATCTCGGCGCTGGCCGAACGGGTGGGCGAGGAAGCAATGAGCCTCGATCGGAACGCGGCGGGGGCAGCGGAAAACCTGCGCGAAATCGGCGATGCTCTGGCCGCCCACAGCAAAGAGGTGACGGAGGCCGGGGCCAAGGTCCGGGCCGAGCTCGAACAGACCGGCGAGAGCTTCGACCGGCGCATGGATGACATGGACACGGCGGCGGAGACCGCGCGCGAGCGTCTCGCGAAACTGGGCGAGACCCTGGATGACAACGCCCACACCCTGGACCGAGTCTCGGAACGGGCGGGAACCCGCGCCAGCGAGGTGATCGCGAAGTTCCAGGACCAGGCGCGGGCCTTCGAAAGCGCCGCGGAAGACATGGCCGGAAAGGCCGAGCTCATCGGCGAGGTGTTCGAACGCCAGGCGAGCCAGCTCAACGAAGCGTCCGCCGGCGCCCAGGCGAGCGCCGAGAGCATCCGCCTGGCCCTCGACCGCCAGCAACAGGAACTCGGCCGCGTGGCCGACGAGCTGGCGGCCCGGTCGAACGCCATTTCCGCAGCCGTGAACCGTGACGTCGAGGCCCTTCGCGCCGCGTCCAAATCCGCTGCCGAGGAGGCGGGCAGCATTACCCAGTCCCTCAGGAGCGAACAGGACGCCATCAACGACCTGATCGACGGCGCGGAATCACGCATCGCCCAGGCCGGCGAGGCGCTGGCCCGGGAATCGCGCTCGCTGTCCGAGGCCGCGTCCGCCGCCGCCGCGGAGATCGGCCGGGTGCGGGACGACCTCGACCGCGAATCACTGAAGATGAAGAGCACGACCGAGTCCGCCATCGGCCAGATGAACGGCCTCGGCGCGGTGTTCCGCCAGCGCTCCCAGGAGATCGAGGGCACGGCGGAGGCGGCCACCGGCCGGGTGGAGGACGTCACGGCCCGTTTCGATGGCCAAGCCCGGGATTTCGCCAATGCCGTCGCCGCGGCGACCAATAAGGCGGAAGGCATCGTGGAGGCCATGAGCCGCCAGGCGCGGGCGCTGACGGAGGCCTCCGCGCTCGCCAGCGAGGAGGCGGAGAAGGTCCGCCTCAGCCAGCTTGAAGCCTCGCGCGAGGGGTTCCTGCGCAATTCCAAACAGGTGGTCGACGAGCTGGGTTCGCTGGGGCTCGAGGTGCTCAAGCTGATCGACAGGCCAGTGTCCGAAAGGCTCTGGCGCCAGTTCTCCCGCGGCGACAAGAACGTGTTCCTGCGTTCGCTGCTCGGCAACAGCGAAGCGCGAAAGATCCAGGACGAGATCAAGGCGCGTTACAAGGCGGATCAGGAATTCCGCAAATGCGCCGACCGTTACCTCGATACGTTCGAAAGCCTTCTCGATCTGGCCGACCGGTCCGATCCCCAGAACCTGTTGAGCTCCGCCTTCGTCACCTCCGACGTGGGCAAGGTCTACGTGCTGCTGTCGAGAGCCGTCGGCCGCATGAATTGACGCTTCCGCGGCAAATCGCAAAACTGATTCCCTGACCTATTCGACCGCGCCGCCGCCCGTCCGCGCGCGCCATCATCCGAGGTGATCGCCATGCCCATCCAGTCGGAAACCGCTTCACTGTTCACATCCATGGGCCTCGCCGTGCTCCTGGTGGGGATCTGCGTGCTGGTCCATTACGAATGCCTGCGCGTGGCGTCGATCGCGCTACCCAGGCTCACCATTCGCCCGCGATCTCGGATCCTCGTCGTCATGGGTGTGGCGTTCTTCGCCCATTCGCTGGAGGTGTGGATCTACGGCGTGGCGTATTGGCTGATCGCCCAATACCTGGCCATCGGCGACATCGGCGGCAAGGTCACCGGCACTTTTCCCGAATACATCTATTTCTCCACGGTGAGTTACACCTCGCTTGGGTTAGGGGACCTATATCCCACCGGGGCGCTCAGGCTCTTGACCGGCGTGGAAGCGCTTCTCGGCCTCGCGATGATCGCCTGGACCGGGTCGTTCACCTATCTCGCCATGGAGAAGTTCTGGTCGCTGCACGGCGCCCGGGGTTATTGGCGCGACGCCTAGGCGCGGGTCATTAGCGGCCAATAGCGCCAGCGTGATATCGGCCGGGAAAATCTGGCGGGTTACGCCCATGTCCGCTTTCGGCCAGAAGCGGACATGGGGCTGTTGCATTCACAGAACGCGGGCCGAGGTTTGATTCTCTCGGCCCTACTTCTTTTTCTTCTTCTGCGTTGCGATCTCGTAGCCCTGCTTGTTCAGCAGCTTGGGCATGTAGGCGAGCGCCTCATCACCGGTCTTGGCGAGGGCCTGCACCGTCGCGGTGAGATCTTCGCCCGTCAGGACCGAGAAATCCGCGGCAAGCTTTTTGCCGCTCTTCAGGAACGCAGGGTCGTTCAGTGTCTTCTGGAGCGCGGCCTTGTAGGCGGCCAACACGTTATCCGGCGTTCCGGGCGGCAGCCCGTACCATTTGATGATGGAGCTGATGTTGCGCCAGTATGCGAACGCTTCCTGCGCCACCGGATCGGAGATCTTCCCCTTCATCATCTCGGGGAACAACGGTACGTCGCGCAACAAGGACACCGTCGTCGGCTTGGCACCGCCGTGGGTGCCGGTCTGGCTGACGATGGTAAAGGCGCTCTTGTCCGTCACGACCTCGTCGATCCCGGTGGTGGACAACGAGAGTGAAGTCATGCCGGCCTCGCCGCGCTTGAGCGCCAGCAGCAGGCTGGAGCTGCCGCGGTAGCCGGCCACCCATTTGATGTTCCATCCCAGGAATTCGGCGCCCCAGGCCGCCATCAGCATGCCTGAGCGGGGGGAACCGCTGGTGGAAGCCATGGGAACGGGCTCGGCGGACTTGTCCTTCAGGCGGCCGAGCACCTCGTTGCGGACGAACATGAAGGAGCCGCCCACGTCGATGCCGCCGACCATCCGGAACTCGGTCGGGTTGTAGCGCGATTGCGGCTGGCGATAGACGTTTGGATCGACCTGCTGGTTCGATCCCCAGATGACGGTCAGCCCGTCCGGCTTCGCCGCCTGGGCGAAGTAGTTCATCGCAGTCATGCCGCGTGCGCCGGGCTTGTTCTGGACCACGGATCTCGGGCTGCCCGGAAGGTATTTGGCGATGTAGGGATGGATCAGGCGGCCCGACAGGTCGGTGCTGCCGCCGGGCGTCGAGCCGATGAGAAGCGTGACGGTCTTGCCTTTGAAAGAAACCCCGTCCATGGCGGCGAGGGACGGGGTTCCGGCCACCAGCATCAGCGCCCCAAGGGCGATGCCGAGCGCAAGCCATGTGCGGCCGATTGCGTCCATTTCGTAACCTCCCTGTTTTTATGGTGTTCTTAGCCGGGATTTCATTGCCCATGTGGGGCATCCCAGCTGAATGAGCGTGACTCAAACGCGTCCGCGATGCAATCCGCCTGTGACCTGCGGCCGCCATTGAGCTGCTTCTGCCTGATGAAGAGCCCGTCGGAGACAGGATCACCGGCACCTTTCCCGGATACATCTATTTCTCCACGGTGAGGCACACCTCCCTGGGCCTAGGCGACCTTTACCCGACCGTGGCGCTCGGGCTTTTGGTCTTTCGCCTGTCTCAGGTTGGATCGGTTCTCTGCTTCTTTGCCGGATTGTCAATGGGCCGCCCCGAGGGACGGCCCATTAATCGCCGAGGATGCGCCCCGCTAATCATCTTACCGATCAACTTTTTAGCAGGAAGCTCCAGGTTCGGCTCACCGCCACCGCTGGTCGCGCTGGGGAACTCCGACTTCGGCTCAGTCATTTTCTCTTTGGCCATGCCACCAGTAGCTTTGTTGAGTTCCGCGTTCGGCTCACCGCCAC
>DATIPL010000563.1:0-3902 GCA_035471965.1 Gammaproteobacteria bacterium | reverse complement strand
CTGTCGGACTATCCGGAGTGGCGCACCCCGGTTTACGCAAAATGAACTTGCGGCCGCCAGTTGTCACGGTGGCGTCCTACATTCGGCAGGCGGATTCCCGCTCGTCCTGCCCCAGGGTGTCCAGGTTGTTCTTTTCGTGAAGGAAGCCTTCGACAGGCGCCCGTTCGATAACCGCGTTTTCGGTGTGTAGCAGAATCGGTTGGCGCATCTGAAGGTCCCAGGGGCGGAAGCTTGCGGGCGCGCCCTTGTACGCGTCGAAGATGAACTCGTCCGAGCTGAGGTAGGCGCGCAATGTCGTGACGTCGGTGGATTCCGTTCTTACCACGGCTTCGATCACCGAGCGCACCGCCGCCCAGCCGGCGTAGTCCACGGCCTGCATCCTGCGTTTGGCGATCCGGTCGAAGCGCTGATTGAGCTGCGGCGCCCCGTGGCGCTCCCAGGTCCAGTGCCAGGCGCTGGCGCTCAAGCCCTCGCTGCCGATGACCGGTCGGGGCTCGCGCACGTTGTAGGGAACGTAGCGGCCGAATTCGCCCACGCTGTCGGAAACAAAGACCACGTCGTACTTCTTGCCCCCCGTCAGAAGAGCGACGTTGTTCTGATCCCTTTGGCGAGGATCGTTGCTGAGCACGAAGTTGAGCTGTTCGACGATCTCAATACGAAACTTCTGCGCCGATCGGGTGAAGGCATCGCTCAGTCGACGATCTGCGTCCTCTTCGCCCACCAGCAGCAAGACCTTGCGCCAGTCTTTCTTGAACAGGAACTGGGCCAGCGCGTCCATCAACATGGCGTCGCTCGGCAGAGTGTGAAAGAGTGCGGCGGCGCAATCGCTTCCCCGTAACCGATCGTCCCCATGGCGAACGTTGAAGAAGATGATCTCGCCGAGGGAGAGCGCGGGTTTCAGCGCTTCGAAGTCGGCCAGCGGCAAATCCAGTAGAAAAACTTTTGCGCCCAGTTCCCGTTGCAGCGCCTCAATGGCCACCATCGGGTTATCACCGGCCTCGAGCGAGCGTTGTTCGAGCTCGAACCGCAAGCCCAGCATGCGGCCGAGAATGCGGCCCTCGCGCACGGCGGTCCTTGCGCCGTCCAGCGGGCGGTGACGATCCCGCAGCGTCAGCCCCGTATAGGCGCGGTGCGGGGCGTAGAACGAATCCTCGGCCCGCTGAAGGTAGGCGAAGGAGAAAGTCTCCTGTGCCGGTGCCGCATCGGTTCCGGTAACGAGAAAGACGAAGAAAAGCGCGCCCAGTCCTCTATCGGTCATCTATCAGGATCCCGTACGGTACCTGTCCCACCGGTATCGAAGTAATCACCTTGAGCGAGCCGGTGTCGATGATGGTGATATCGTCCGAGAGTCCGTTGGCCACGTAGAGCTTCTTCTCGTCGTGAGTGAGCGCCAGGCCCCAGGGTCGTTTGCCTGTGAGGACGTATTTCAGCACCCTGCGCGCCTTGACGTCGGCTACCGCCACATGGTTGGCCCGTCCCAGCGCTACGTATGCCCGGCTGCCGTCTTTGGTGATCAACAGGTCCACCGGAGTGACCTGTTCCTTGCGGAATCCCGTCGGCAGGAAAGGAATGTCGCCGATAAGCTCGAGGCTGTCGAGACTGATGATATTGACGATGCCGGCGAGCTCGGCTGAAACCCACAGCTCTTTCT
This sequence comes from Gammaproteobacteria bacterium, assembly GCA_035471965.1. Classification (GTDB taxonomy): domain Bacteria; phylum Pseudomonadota; class Gammaproteobacteria; order HK1; family HK1; genus CAMYJH01. The sequence goes on along the minus strand of DATIPL010000563.1, from coordinate 2,251 downwards.
CGTCGGGGCTGAGGGCGAAGCGCCGCGGCCGGGTGTCCACCAGAATATCTTTGATTACTTTTCCCTGCACCGTGTCGATCACATGGACCAGGTTCGCGGCCTCCGAGGCTACGAACACCAAGCGCCCGTCGGACGTGAACAGTACACCCTCGGGTTCCTCGCCGGTCTCGTATGTGGTCAGCAGCTCGCCGGTTTCCACGTCGAACACGCTGGCACCGGCGTCCGCCTCATTGGACACATACAGGTGGCGTCCGTTGGGATGCAGATCGAAGGTTTCCGGCTCCTCGACGCCGCGGATACGCTTGACCAGCGTCTGCGTCTCGACGTCGTAGACGACGATCAGGGAGTCGTCGGCACAGCCGACGAAAAACTGACTGCGATCTCGGCTGAAGTGCATGCCCCGCGGGCGGGCGCAGGTGTCGAACTCGCGAACCACTCTGTCATTGCGATCCAGCACAGTGATGGTGCTGCTTTTTTCGTTGCTGATGAAGATGAGGCCGGTGTCTTTCGCCAGGGTCGCGCCGGGGAACGCCAGGCTCGCGGCGATGAGCAGCACTCCGATCTCCAGCCGGCGGTCACCGAACACGGAGCTTCTTCTGGCAGTCGCAGTCACGGCACACACTCGCGTATCGTCAGTTGACGTTTTCAGGTTTCTTCACGCTCAGGCAGGCGCTCTGCGCGCGATTCCTTTTTTCGCATCGTAGCCGGCAACTGCGAGGGCAAAAAAAACGCCGGTGCAGAGAGTCACCACCAGAACGGCCACACCGTTGAGCTCGACGTAGAGCGCGTGGCGCGTCGCTTCCACCACGTAGGTAAAAGGATTCAGCATGCAAATCTGATAGATGAGCTCACTGGATTCGCGCATTCGCCACAGGGGATAGAGCGCCGATGAAAGGAAGAACATGGGGAAGATAACGAAGTTCATGATCCCGGCGAAGTTCTCGAGCTGCCGGATTGTCGAAGAAAGCAGCATGCCGAGAGCGCCCAGCATCAGCCCGCTGGCGATGAGCACCGGAAGCACCGCGAGCCAGCCCAGTGGAGGCAGATCGACGATGACCAGCTCGGCGATAACCAGAAAGGCATAGACCTGCAGCAGCGAGACCAGGGTGCCGGCGACGAGCTTGCAAAAAAGCAGATACCACCTCGGCAAAGGCGTGGTGAGCAGTATCCGCATGCTGCCCATCTCCCGGTCGTAAACCAGGCTGAGCGAACTCTGCATCCCGTTGAAAAGCTGAATCATCGCCACCAGTCCCGGCACGATGTAGGTCTCGTAGGTGATGTAGGTGTCGTAGGGCGGGGTGATGGAAACACCGAGAATGGCGCGAAAGCCAGCGGCGAATATCAGCAGCCAGATGAGCGGACGCACCAGCGCGGCGATGAAGCGTTCCCGCTGATGCACGAAGCGCAGCCCCTCGCGCCAGACCACCCCTTTGAGGCAGATGAAATAGTGGAGGCGCGCTGATGTCATGGGGCGGTGGCCTCTGCGCGCGCTGCGGGTTTGATTGCCCTGGTCAGGGCGGAAAACGCGCCGTTGACGTCGGCGCAGCCGCTTTCATCGAGCACGTCTTCGACGGCGCCCGCCGCGCGCACGCGTCCCTGATGCAGCACCACGAGGTCGTCCGCCGGCCAGACTTCGTCCACCAGGTGAGTTGCCCAGAGCACCGTCAGGCGTGAATCGGCGCAGAGCCGGTGAACGTGCTCAACCAGCGCCGCGCGCGAAGGCACGTCCAGTCCCACCGTGGGCTCGTCCAGCAGTAACAAACTCGGGTCAACCAGGAGGGCGCGGGCGATCTCCAGGCGCCGCCGGTGGCCACCATTGAGGACGCGCGCTTTTTCCCGTTCACGGCCGGCGAGACCCATTCGCACGAGAGACTCTCCCGTGCGTCGTTTACATTCGTTGCCGGACAAGCCCCTCAGGGCGCCGAAGTACGCCATATTCTCGGCGACGCTCAGATCCAGATCCAGCGTTTGCTGCTGAAACACGATGCCCATTTTCGACAGCGCTGCGCGGGGCGCTTTTGTCATATCGACGCCGAGGACCCGGATCCGGCCCTCTCTGCTGGCGATGAGTCCGCACAGCAGAGCGAAGAGGGTCGACTTGCCGGCGCCGTTGGGGCCGAGGATGGCGGTGAAGCGACCCGGGCGGATTGAAAGCGAGACACCGTCAAGGGCCTTCTTTGCGCCGTAGGCAAAGTGGAGGCCGTCGATTTCGACGCTCGCACCGGATTGGGTCGGCTCCACCTCTGATCGC
>DATIPL010000562.1:0-2638 GCA_035471965.1 Gammaproteobacteria bacterium | reverse complement strand
ATGACGGCGGGCGAGCATAAAGGTCTGCTGGATCCGTTTTCGCCTGAGAATCCGGAGGAAATCACCCACGTTCAGAACATTCTCGATCGCATACACCAGCAGTTCATCGACGCGGTGAAACGGGGGCGCGGTGATCGCCTGAAACAGGACGCGTCACTGTTCAGCGGGCTCATCTGGACCGGAGAGCAGAGTATCGAGCTCGGACTGGTGGATGCGCTTGGCAGCAGCAGCTACGTTGCGCGGGAAATCATCGGAGCGGAGGACATCGTCGCCTTCACTCCGAAAAGGGGCTATCTGGAGGCATTGGCGGAGCGTTTCGGAGCGGCCGTCGGCCGCGGCGTGGGCGCGCGGCTGGACCTCCGGGACTGGCAGTTGCGATAAGGTCGGCCCGGCTCAGCTGCGGTCCGATTCGGCAACAGGCTCAGGGGAGAGCACTTCGACGCCTTCCTTCTCGAGCATGCGGCTCAGTCGAATCAGGGGCAGGCCGATGAGCGCGGTGGGATCGTCGCCGCGCATGCGGCGGAAAAGCGCGATACCCAGACCTTCGGCCTTGAAACCACCCGCGCAATCCAGAGGACGCTCACGGTCGACGTAAGACTCGATCTGCGACCGGCTCAGTCGCCTGAATTCGACGCTGTACTCCACCACATCGAGCTGGCGGAAATCGCTGCTGGAGTTGAGCAGGCAGACGCCGGTGAGGAAATCGACCCAGCGTCCCGAAGCCGCTTCGAGCTGCGCAATGTTGGCGTCGCGGCTACCGGGCTTGCCCAGGGGCCGCCCGTCCATCAGCGCCAGCTGATCCGACCCGATCACCAGTGCCTCGCTCGCGGTTGTAGCGACCGAGCGTGCCTTTTCTTCCGACAGACGCGCTACCGTGGAACGCGGGTGTTCGCCCTCGAGGGAGCATTCATCGATCTTCGGTGCAACGCAGGTGAACTCGAGCCCCAGTCGCTGGAGCAATGCTCGGCGGTGGGGCGAAGATGATGCCAGCACGATTTTCGGTCGATTCATGCCGGCGAGATCCGCACGCCCGCGCGCCGGGAAACCAAAACGCTTCCCGCCGCGGATCCTGTACTTTGACACCTTGTCGACAAACTCATTAGCATCCTCCGGCTATGTCAGAGTCTTCGGCCGAGTGCGTCCCCGCCTTTCGGATGGCCCGAGAGGGCGCGTTTCGCCGAGGCGAGATTGCCCTCTCCCGACTGCCTCGACTCACTCCGCTGCTGTGTGATGACCGGGGCGCGGCCCGCTTCGAGCTCCATTTTCACCTCGATTCCCAGTCTCGTCCGCTGCTGACCGGCCGTGTCCAGGCGACGCTCGACCTCCTGTGCCAGCGCTGCCTCGAGACCATGACCCTCGAGCTGGATCTCGAGCTCCGGCTGGGCATTGTAAGGTCGGACGAGGAAGCGGTCGCCCTGTCAGAAGACTACGAGCCCCTGACGCTTAAGACCGACACTGTTTCGCTGGCCGAGCTGGTGGAGGACGAACTGATACTGGGACTGCCGGCTGCGCCGCTCCACCCGGCCGGATTGTGCAGCCCCCCCGTGGAGGCGCCGGCGGAAGACGGGGCCTCCGCGGCGGGCCGCTTGTCGGAGCTCGGCGGTGTTTGGAGGAAGGCAAGGAAGCGGACTGAATGAATGGTCGAAATGGACCGGGTCAGGTCAGAATTTAATGGGGGCAATCCGGGAAAGCCAAGTTAGAATACATTATTTTGGACCCGATCCGGCGGATGCCGGTGGCGGGAACAAGGGATTCAGGAGAGCACGATGGCTGTACAGCAAAACAGGAAATCCCGCTCGAAGCGCGGCATGCGGCGGGCCCACGACGGGCTGAAAAAGCCCACCCTCTCGGTGGAGCCGACCAGCGGAGAGACCCACCGCCGGCACCATGTCAGTCCGGACGGCTTCTACCGTGGCCGCAAAGTCGCTGCGAGCAAGGACGAATAAGGCTTGCGATTCAATATTGCCCTGGACGCCATGGGCGGCGACCACGGTCCGTCCGTGGTGGTGCCGGCGGCGCTGAGGGCTGTTTCAGACAATGAGCGCCTCAGTCTGATTCTCGTCGGGGATCGAGACCTGATCGAGCGCGAGTTCTCACAACGCGGCGCTCGCGAACACCCTCGTATTACGGTGCACCACGCGTCCCAGCGCGTGGAAATGGATGATCTGCCTTCCCTCGCTCTTCGAAGCAAGAAAGATTCGTCCATGCGTGTTGCGGTGGATCTCGTCAAAGGCGGTGATGCCGATGCCTGCGTCAGCGCCGGAAACACCGGCGCGCTGATGGCGACGGCGCGTTTCGTGCTGAAAACGCTTCCAGGCATCGACCGGCCAGCCATAATCAGTTCGCTGCCCTCCATCAAAGGACATACCCACGTGCTGGACCTGGGGGCCAATGCCGAGACTTCTCCCGAGCAGCTGTTTCAGTTTGCGGTGATGGGGTCGGTGCTGGCGAGCGCGGTGGATAATATTGCTCGCCCGAGCGTGGGTCTGCTGAATATCGGCGCCGAGGAGATCAAGGGAAACGAGAACGTCAAGGAGGCGGCCAAACTGCTTGCGTCCAGTGATTTGCACTACATTGGTTTCGTAGAAGGCGACGACATCTACAAGGGTACCGCTGACGTCGTGGTTTGCGACGGTTT
>DATIPL010000561.1:0-12327 GCA_035471965.1 Gammaproteobacteria bacterium | reverse complement strand
CCGGAGGTGCTGGGCGCCGAAGCCTGGGCGGAAATCAAGCCCGAAGTCGATAGAGCATTTGCCGGGGAGACCGTGACCGTCGACGGCCTGCGACCCTACGCGGGGGGAGCGCGCTGGGTCAGCGGAAGCGTGGCGCCGAATTTCGACGAGCACGGCGAGGTCCAGGGCTATTGCGTCATGCTCGCCGACATCAGCGAGCGCAAGCACGCGGAGGAAAAGCTCAAGACCAGCGAGCAGCTGCTGCGCCTGGTCTACGACCATATCCCGGTGTGGCTGGCCTACGTGGACAGCAAGCAGCGTTACCGGCTGATCAACCGGCAGGCGACGAAATGGCTGGACCTGCCGGCGGAAGAAGTCGTTGGCCGCACGGTCCGCGAGATACTGGGTGAGGGACAATATGAAGCGGTTCGAAACCTGATAGAAACCGCGCTCCGCGGGCAGGTGGTGGCGCGTGAAGGCCAGGCGCTCTTCAACGGCAAAGCGCGGTACGTCAGCGGCGTCTACGTGCCTCACCGGGACGGGAACGGGGAGGTGCGCGGTTTCGTTGCGCTGCTAACGGACATCAGCGATCGCAAGCAGACCGAAGACGCGCTCAAGCTGAGCGAGCAGCGGCTGCGTCTGGTTGCGGACAACGCGCCGGGCATGATCACGCGCATCGACTCCGAGCGGCGTTTCCGCTTCATCAACCGGGAAGCGGAGCGCTGGCTGGGGGTTTCGGAAGAGCAGGTGATCGGGCGGCGGGTACGGGACGTGATCGGCGAGGCCTCTTATCAATCGCTCGAGCCCTACATCGATCGGGTGCTCTCGGGCGAGCCGGTGAGCTTCGAGACGGAGCGCAGCCACCGGCACGGGATGACCCGATGGACTGCCGGCACGCTCACGCCCGACTACGACAGCCAGGGTCGGGTGCGCGGTTACTACGCCATGCTGCTGGACGTCAGCGAGCGTCGCCGGGCCCAGGAGGCGGCCCGGCGCGCCCAGCAGCAGCTCATCGAGCAGCAGCGCAACGAACAGGCATCGGTCGAGCGTGAACTCGCCCGCGTGCGCGATCAGCTGATCAGCAAGACGCGCCTCGCCGCCATCGGCGAGGTGGCCGCGAGCGTTGCCCACGACTTGAGAAATCCGCTCGGCGCCATCCGCAACGCCAAGTTTTACTTGAGTCGAAAACTGCCCGAAAGCGAGGGCAGGTGGCGTGAGTATCTGGAGGTGATGGAGCGGGAGATCATCACCGCGGATCGAATCATTCAAGATCTCATGGACATGACCCGGGCCAGTGAACCGGAGCTCGACGAAGTGGCGCTGGAGACCGCGGTTCGGGAAGCGTTTCAGCGCGTTCGCGGCGATACGGGGGTGAGGCTGGAAACGGATCTGGAACGCGCGCCTTTCCTGATTTCGGCGGATCCCGACCAGCTCGCGCGGGTGCTGGATAATCTGTTGCTGAACGCGGTTCAGGCGATGGGCGCCGAAGGTCGTATCGTGATCGAGGCAAGGTCCGACGCGGACTTCGACTGCATCCGCGTGCGGGATAGCGGCCCCGGCGTGGCGGATCATTTGCGCGGCCGTCTGTTCGAGCCGCTGATAACCGATAAGGCCAAGGGCACCGGGTTGGGGCTTTCCATTTGCCGCCAGATTGTGGAGCGACACGGGGGGCGAATCACTCTGCATCGGTCCGATGAACGCGGCACCGAGTTTCTGCTCAGGCTGCCCCGCTCGAGCCGTCGCGCGGACAACGGAGAATCCCGCCGGGCCGCGGGCGTGCGCCTCGGCGCCGGCTGACTCACGGGACATCGACCCCATGGCCCAGATCAGCAGGCTGAGACCTCACCGCCTTTCCGAGCCCGAGCCGGCTCCGGCGAGAGTGCTCATTGTCGAGGACGACGATGCCCAGCGGCTGACCCTCGCGGACATCATTTCCGAAGAGGGGTATCAGCCGGTGGTTTGCGCAAACGGAGACGATGCGCTGTCGCTGGTGAAGCCGCGTGCCTTTGTCGCCGCGATTGTCGACCAGCGGCTGCCCGGGGTCAGCGGCACCGACCTGGTGGCCTCGCTTCGGGGCAACGACGACAAGCTCAAGATCATCGTCCACACCGCTTATGGCTCATTCGACTCCGCCAAGGCCGCGGTGAATCTGGGCGTCTTCGCCTATGTGGAGAAGGCCGGCGATCCCGCCGAGCTTTTGCGCTGCGTTCAGCGCGCGGTGCAGGAGCGACTGAAGGAATCGCTGCGCGATACCGAGCAGCGTCTGGCGGAAATCTATGCCCGGGCCAATGAGGGCATATTCATTATTGATCCGCAGACCCGGGTTGTCGTCGATCTCAATCCCGGCGCGCGGAAAATGCTGGGCTATGCGCCCGGCGAGCTCGAGGGCGCGCCGATATCGCGGCTGTGCCCTGCCGATGTGGAAATCACGCAGCGGTTCTTGAGCTCGATTTGCGAGCACGGATGCGATCTCGCCAGCGATTTGACGTTTCGCACGAGGTCCGGCGCGCTCATTGCTGTGGAAGGTTCCGCGTCCGTCATCCGGGACGGCGATCGCGATCGATTGCTGGTCATCGTGCGAGACATCAGTGCGAGACTCGAAGCGGAAACGGCCCTCAAGGCGAGTGAAAAACAGCTTCGTCTGATTGCCGACAACGTCAGCGCCATGCTGGCCTACATCGGCCTCGATCATCGATATCGCTTCGTCAACAGACGGTTCGTCGATTTCTTCGGCCGGCCCGCCGACGAGGTGGTGGGGGCCCACGTATCCGAGGTCCTCGGCGCTGAGACCTACGGGAAAATCCGTGTCCAGATCGCCCGCGCTTTTGCCGGGGAGACCGTGACCTTCGAGGAGAAACGCTTGTCCGAGCAGCAGGGGGAGCGGTGGATTTCGGCAACCTATGTTCCGGATACCGACAAGGACGGAAAAACCGTGGGCTGTTTCGCCCTGCTTGCGGACACCACCGAACGCCGCGCCAGAGACGAGGCGCTGCGCCTGAGCGAAGCGCGGATGCGGGCAATCTTCGAGCATTCGCCCGTCGCCATCAACCTCAAGGATCTGGAAGGCCGCTATCTGCTGGTGAACAAGAAGTGGCAACAGACCATGAGTAAGGACGCCGGGGAAGTCGGAGGCAAGGGCGTCGAACACGTGCTCCCGCGGGAGATGGCGAGCGCCTATCGCGATCACGAGCGGGAAGTTCTTGAAACCGGACGCGCCGTCGAGCGCGAGGTCACGATTCAAACGCCCCGGCACGGCGCCCGCGCCTACCACGTGATCAAGTTCCCGATCCTGGATGCGGACGGGCAGATTGCCGGTCTCGGCGGCATGTCGATGGACATCACCGAGCGTAATCGGGCGCTGGAAGCCCTCGCCGAAAGCGAGGAGCGTTACCAGGGGCTCTACGACGACGCGCCGGACATGTATTTCACGGTGTCCGCCGAGGGAACAATCTTGTCGGTGAACCAGTTCGGCGCCGACTACCTGGGTTTCAAGAAAATCGAGCTGGTCGACTCCTCGCTGCTGGACCTCGTCCATCCGGATGATCAGGCGATGGTGAGTGCCCATATGGCGCAGGTATTCAACGAGGGGGTCAAAGAGAGCCAGCTCGAATCCCGCAAGATCAGCAAACAAGGTGGCGTGCTGTGGGTTCACGAACGGATCAGACTTTCCGAGCCTGCAGGGGATGTTCCGCGGGAGCTTCGCATCGTTTGCCGCGACGTCACCGAGGCCCATGCCCTTTCCGAAGAGCTCTGCTACCAGGCTTCCCACGATCCGCTGACGGGACTCGTTAACCGGCGGGAGCTCGAGAAACGGCTCGAGCGCGTCCTGCGGGCGGCCCAGTGCAACGGCGGCGAGCACGCCTTGTGCTACATGGATCTGGATCAGTTCAAGGTCATCAACGACACCTGTGGCCATATCGCCGGAGACGAGCTGCTGCGCCAGCTTGGAGAGCTGCTTCCCGGTCTGGTGCGAAAACGGGACACCCTGGCGCGCCTTGGGGGTGACGAGTTCGCGCTGCTGATGGAGCACTGTCCCATCGAGCAGGCCAAGCGCGTTGCCGGGATACTGCGCAGCACGGTGGAGGAGTTCCGTTTCAACTGGGAGAGCAAGACCTTCAACATCGGCGTAAGCATCGGGCTGGTGCCCATCAACGCGGAAAGCCGCAGCGTCGGAGACGTTCTCAGCGCGGCGGATTCCGCCTGCTACATGGCCAAGGATCAGGGGCGCAATCGAATCTATCTTTACGACACGGCGAGCATCGAGCTCGCGAGACGACACGGAGAGATGGAGTGGGTTGCCCACATCGGTCAGGCGCTGGAAGAGGATCGCTTCGAGCTGTGGTATCAGGAAATCTGCGACCGGGATTCAGCGCCCGCGGCGAAGAGAATGTACTACGAGCTGCTGCTCAGAATGAGGGATGCGGCCGGCAGGCTGATCTTTCCCGGTGCCTTTCTGCCTGCCGCCGAACGCTACAACCTTTCTGGCCGCATCGATCGCTGGGTGGTGTCACGCGCGTTTGCCTGGCTCAAGGCCAATCCGCGCCACCTGGACGATCTGCATCTTTGCGCCATCAATCTTTCCGGATTGTCGCTCACCGACAGCGAATTTCACCGCTTCGTGCTCGAGCAGTTCGACCAAGCCGGCATCCCGGGCGGCAAGATCTGTTTCGAGGTGACGGAAACTGCGGCCATCACCAACCTCACCAGCGCGACGCGTTTCATCTCCGCGGTAAAACGCCTGGGCTGCCAGGTGGCGCTGGACGACTTCGGCAGCGGCATCTCCTCTTTCGCCTACCTGAAGCACCTGGCGGTGGACTCGCTGAAAATTGACGGGGTGTTCGTCAAAGATATCGCCGATGACCCCATCGACTACGCCATGGTCAAGTCCATCAACGAAATCGGTCAGGTCATGGGCAAAAAAACCGTGGCGGAGTTCGTCGAAAACGAAGCGGTGCTGAAAAAGTTGAGAGAAATCGGCGTGGATTTCGTTCAGGGTTACGGCATCGGTCGTCCCGCCCCGCTGGCGGAGCGGTTGAAGCCGCCGCCTCGTTCGAAGCAAAATCAAGCCGTATAAGAGTTTCCTCCGGCGCGTGCACCCCGGCCGCAGAGGCCGCCGCATGACGCGCGCAGCCAAGACAGAAACGCTTCGAGGAGCAGGGAATGAACAGGCTGGTGTTGCTCAGGCACGGCGAGAGCACATGGAACCGCGAAAATCGATTCACCGGCTGGACCGATGTGGATTTGACCGAAAAAGGCATTGAGGAGGCCAGACGGGCGGGCCGGGAGCTCAGGGCCGCGGGGTTCGGCTTCGACCTCGCGTATACCTCGCTGCAGAAGCGGGCCATCCGCACCCTGTGGCTGGTGCTGGACGAGATGGATCTGATGTGGATCCCGGTGCATCGCTCCTGGCGCTTGAATGAGCGCCACTACGGTGCCCTCCAGGGTCTGAATAAAGCGGAAACGGCGGCGAAGTTCGGCGACGAGCAGGTGCTCAGGTGGCGCAGGAGCTACGACGAGCCGCCGCCGCCGGTGGACGAGAGCGATGAGCGGTACCCCGGAGGGGATCCCAGATACCGGGGCATTGCCAGAAGCGATTTGCCCCGCTCGGAGTGTCTCAAAGACACGGTGGCGCGCGTACTGCCCTACTGGAACGAGGTCATCGCGCCGGAAATTCGAGCCGGTCGGCGTGCGATCATTGCCGCCCACGGCAACTCCCTCAGGGCGCTGGTGAAATATCTGGACGGCGTTACCGACGAGGCCATCGTCGGTCTCAACATTCCCACCGGCATGCCGCTGGTTTATGAGCTGGACGAAAACCTGAGGCCGGTGAAAAGCGAGTACCTGGGCGATCCGGAGGCAGTGGCCAAAGCCCAGGCCGCGGTGGCGGCGCAGGGCAGGGCGAGGCAGCAGGCAGCAGGCGGAGAAGCGACTCCATCAACGCGCAAGCGGTGACGGGTGGCGCGTTGCCGCGCGCTTACGCCGGGCAGGCGACACCCTCCCGGCCCGCCGCCTTCCGAGCTCAGCCCGCTAGGCAATCCTCGACCCGTTTTCCACTTTCATCGTCGGCTGCAGCAAGACGATGCCGTCATCGGCGCAGACCGCGCCGAGCACCAGCACCTCGGACTTGATGCCCGCAATGCGCTTCGGCGGGAAATTGGTCACCGCCACGATCTGCTGACCTATGAGCTCGTCGGCGCCGTAGTTCCGGGTAATCTGCGCCGAGCTCGTCTTGATCCCCAGCTCTCCGAAATCGATCTTCATCACGTAAGCCGGCACGCGCGCTTTCTTGTTCGGCGCCGCTTCGATAATCGTGCCGGTGTGGATCTCGACTTTGGTGAACTCTTCCCAGGTGAGGGAAGGATTGGATTCGTCGTTCATTGATTGTCCCGCATGTCAGTGAGGGCTCGATGCGCTCCGAACCGCTTGATCTAAGGAATCGCGGCCAAGGCCCCTCCCACAGGGTAGGTGTTCAGCGGCAGGCGTGGTCTGGGTACGCCGTACTGATCACGAATCACTAATCACCAATCACTTTTTCGAGAATCGCGTTACGCATCACGCACCGGCGTCGTAGGCCCGCTTCACTTCGTCGGCGATGATTTTCAGCCCCGCTTCCACCACCGCCTGGTCCTGAGAATAGGTGACACGGATACATTCGTGGCTGTGGCGCCAGTTGTCGTCGAGGCCGGGAAAGAAGTGATGGCCGGGAATCACCAGCACGCCGCGCTGCTTGAGACGCTCGTAGAGCTCGAGACTGGTGATGGGCAGCCCCTCGAACCAAAGCCAGAGAAAAATGGCGCCCTCCGGTTTGTGCAGCTGAAACGGGTACTCGTCCAGCTCCTTTATCAGCATCGCCACCGACTGCTCGGCCTTATTCCGGTAGAAGGGGCGGATGACGTCCCGGCTCACTTTGATGATTTCGCCGCTTTCGATCAAATCCAGCGCCATCATCGGTCCGAATCCGCCGGTGGTGAGATTGAGCACCGCGTTGATTCCGCTCACCGCTTTGATGATCTCGGGTTTTGCAATGACGATTCCGGTGCGAACGCCGGGAAGGCCGAGCTTGGACAGGCTCATGCAGACGATGATGTTGTCGTTGAAGAAGGGCGTTGCCTCGCTGAAGATGATGTTGGGAAACGGCGTGCCGTAGGCGCTGTCGATGATGAGCGGCACCTCGTGACGCGCCGCCAGCGCCATCAGACGGGTGATCTCTTCGTCCGTCAGCACGTTCCCCGTGGGGTTGGTGGGGCGGGAGACGCAGATGGCGCCGGTATGATTGCCGATGTGCAGCGCGTCGAAATCCACGCGGTACTTGAACAGGTGATCGTCCAGGTGATCGATGGCGGGCCGCGCCGCCCGGAAGAAGCCCTCGCTCAGGCCCTGATCGGCGTAACCGATGTACTCCGGCGCCAGCGGCAGCAGCACGTCCCTGGGGTCCCCGTGCTCGCCCTCGCCGGCGAAAAGATTGAACAGCATGAACGACGCCGACTGGCTGCCGTTGGTCAGCGCGATGTTTTCGGGCCCGATCGGCCAGCCGAATTCACGCTCGAGCAGGGCGGCCAGCGCCCGGTTGAACTGTGGCGCGCCCTGCGGCGGTCCGTAGTTGCCCACCATGCGCTCGAAGCTGTCGCCGTCGTCGAGAATCGCCTGCATGCGCCGGCGAAACAGGGACTGAACCGCCGGAATCTGTCCCGGGTTTCCACCACCCAGCATGAGCATATCCCGGTTCTCCGACATCGCCGATCCGAGGTCGTCCATCAGCTGGGTGATGCCGGCGTGCCCGCCGAGCTTGTTTCCGAATCTGGAAAATCGCATGGGTGCGCGTTGCTGCCTCTGAGCTGGAGTCATTCTACTTCAACGCCCGGCGCCGGCCGCCGCGCTGCGCATGCAACCCGGACTCACCCGGCGAGATGATGCTGAAGGAAGCCGCCGAGCTCCCGCAGGGAGCGCCGGCCTTCCGGTACGAAGGGCGAGAACAGCTGGAACACATGGGGCAGACCCTGCCAACTCTTGAGCGTCACGTCGACACCGGATTGTCTCGCCGAGCGTTCCAGCCGCCGCGCGTCGTCCAGCAACACTTCCGTGGATCCGACGTGTATGAGCATCGGCGGAAAGCGGGAAAAGTCGCCGAACAGGGGAGACGCCTCCGGCGCCTGAGGATCGGCGCCCCTGAGGTAGGCCGAGGCCACCGGGCGCAGCAGCTCGGCGGGAATATAGGGATCGGCGTGGCGGTTCGCGCTCACCGAGCCGCCGCTTACGCTCAGGTCCGTCCAGGGCGCCATGGTCACGACCGCGACGGGCAGTGGCTGCTGCGACTGGTCCAGGCGCAGCAGCGCCGCCAGCACCAGGTTGCCGCCGGCGGAATCCCCGGCCGCGGCGACGTCGCCGGGGCCGAGCGGGCCCGAGGTCAGCCAGCGCCAGGCTCGAAGCACGTCCTCGAGGGCGCTGGGATACGGATTTTCCGGCGCAAGGCGGTAGTCGAGACTGAAAACCGCGCAGCCGGCGGCTTGGGAAAGCCGTGAAACGAGATGTCGGTAGATGGCGGGACTGCCGATGATGAAGCCGCCGCCGTGGACGAAGAGCACCGCACGATCGTCGCGCGCACCCGCTGCCTGCACCCATTCGCCGCGAACGCCGTCTTCGCGCACCGGGTGCACCCGGGTGCCCTTGAGCGGTTTGACCAGCCACCTGGCGCACCAGACGCCGCGCCGCCTGACCGCGTCGATGCGGTCGGGTCTCAAGTCCACCTGGCGCCTGAGCCCCGGTTTGACCACCAGGCGAAGCAACAGGTTGGTGAGTCGAGCCTGCCAGCTTGCCAATCAGGGCCCCGCGGGACTCAGCGCAATCGGTCGAACTGCCGGGCGGATGGAGAAAACCCCGGGCGCACGCGTCCCGCGCTACTGAAGCCAGGCATTGATCAGACGGATATCCTCGGTGGAAAGGGTGCCGGCAGCCTGCTTCAGGGTCAGCGTGTTGATGATGTAGTCATAGCGTGAGGCGGCGAGATCTCGCTTCGCCTCAAACAAGTCCCGCTCGGCGTCCAGCACGTCCACCGACGTGCGGGTGCCCACCTGAAAGCCGGCCTCGATGGCGGCCTTTGCGGACTCCGTGGATCGGACCGCCTGCTCCAGAGCCTGAACCCGCGAGATTCCGGAGATGACGCCGAGATACGCGTCCCGGGTCTGGCGTTCGACGGCGCGCCGCTGCTGTTCCACCTGGTCCAGAGATTGCTGGTAGAGATGCCGTGCCTCCCGCGTTCGGGACACCGTCAGTCCGCCCTGGTAGATGGGCACGTTCAGCTGCAGCCCGATCACCGACAGCTCGGATGTGCTTCCGCCGGAGAATCCCCCGGTGGAATCGTCGCGGCCATAGGAGCCAACGATATCCAGAGTGGGAAGATGCCCGGCCGACTGTCGTCGGATCTCGTCCCGGGCGACCTCGGAGGAATAGAGCGAAGCGGCGAGCTGCCGGTTCTGCTCGAGGGCAATCTCCGTCCAGCGATCGATATCCGCGGGTTCCGGCGTCACCAGCGTCAGGCGCCCGCCCAAACCGTCGAGGTCGCGATGATTTTCGCCGGTCACTTCCCGCAACGCTTCCCGTGCCACGTCCAGCTGGTTTTCCGCCGCGATGACTTGGGCTCTGGCCAGGTCGAACCCGGCCTGGGCCTCCTCCACGTCGGTGATGGCGATGAGGCCCACCTCGAATCGCTGCCGGCTCTGTCTCAGCTGCTGCTCGAAGGCCTCCAGCGCCGATCGGGCGAAAGTCAGCGTGTCCTCCGCCCGGAGCACGTCGAAGTAGCGCTGGGCGCTTCGCAACATCAGCTCCTGCAGGGCGAACGCATACTCCGCGTCCGCCTGCTCGATACGGCTGTCCGCCTGCCCGAGCTGGATAAATAGATCCCTGCGGAACACCGGCTGGGTCAGATTCAGACTGAGCTCGTTGGTGGAGAACTCGCTCTCACCGAGACGCGAGACGGAGTTCGATTCGCTCACGTCGAGGAAATTTCTGGATGCGTTGGCGCCCGCGCTGATGTCGGGCAGCAGCTGCGCTCTGGCCTGGGGCCTCGCCTCCTGGGCAGCGCGGTTGGCGGCGCCCGCCGCCTGGAACACCGGGTCGCTGCTGAGCGCCAGCTGGTAGACGCCGACCAGATCGATGGCCAGGGCACCGGGAGCGGCCACGGTGGCCAGCAGGATAGCGCAAAGGGTCGCCGCAAGCTTCGCGCGGGCCGGTGGAGACTGTGTAGGAGTCATTCTTCTTATCCTTTGGCGCCGCCGTCCGGACAGCGCAGCCACGGGGTTGGAGTTCAAAGTACGAAGCGTTCCGGCTCCTTTGCGCCTTTGAGCTTCGGAATCACGGTTTCGAACAGGCTTTCAGCAAACCACTGGTCCTCACCGCTGCGCCGTATCAGCAGAGCCTCCATGGCGGGCGCTTCACCGACAATCACGAACAGGCGTCCGCCGACGGCAAGCTGCTGTTGAAAATGGCGCTCCAGAATCGGCACCGAGCCGGTGACCGCGATGACGTCGTAGGGCGCGTGCTTTTCCCATCCGTGTACTCCGTCGCCGCGCTCCAGGAGAACGTTGGCGATGCCGTGTTCGCTCAGATTCCGCGCGCCCATTTCGGCCAGGGTATCGGAGATTTCCAGGCTGATCACTTCCCGCGCCAGGCTCGCCAGCAACGAGGTCAGAAATCCGCTGCCGGTGCCGATTTCCAGCGCCCTGTCGCCGGCGCCGATGCAGAGGGACTGCAGCAAACGGGCTTCCACCCGCGGCGGCATCATCACCTCGCCGTCGCCCAGAGGCACGGCGATATCCGCATAGGCGAGGTTGCGGTAGGCGGGAGGCACGTACTCGTGCCGGGGCGCCTGCTCGAGCAGATCCAGCACCACGTGGTCCAGCACCTCCCAGGTGCGGATCTGTTGTTCCACCATGTTGAAGCGGGCCTGTTGAAGGTTCATGGGCGAGGGATCCAAAAGCCCGGAGGTCAAGGACTCCGCGCGTTACAAAGATTCTCTATCTATTCAACGCTGCGTTCCAGGATTGAGGGTCTTGACGACGTAATCGCTGGGGAGTCCGTCGGCCAGCGCAGCGTGCTCGTCTTCGTCCTCGGACTTCAACCCCGCGGATTCCGGGCTTCTCGCCGGCGACTTGTCGCTTTTCACCGGCTTGAGAATGCGCTCGTCCGCCGACTGGCGCTCGCTCAGGGGCACCGGCTCGGGGCCCGCCGCTTCGCCGGCGCCGGAGGGATCGGCAAAGCGATTGTTGAGCGTTTGCACATAGCGATTGGCGTCGCTCAAGACCCGCGCCAGGCGCTTACGGGTGAACCGGTTCCATCCCGCAGGCTGCTTCGAAAACAGAATGTGCCAGGGCTTCACGTTTTTCCTGAAGGCGTTGACGAGCCACTCGTTCTTTGCGCCCAGACTCTGATCCCGCCTGAGTCCCGCCAGCACCGATCGGGCAGCCAGGTTTCTCAGGGTGAAATGAATATACGCAATGATGATGATGGCCGCCGCTGCGCTCGACCCGAGCATCACCGGATCCGAGGTCAACGTCTCCAGCCACGGCGGTGCGAAACGAAAGCCCTCCCAGTAACCGAGCTTGATGCTGGCAAACACCAGCGCAGCAATGATGGCGCCAAAGGCGATGCCCTCGATCCAGGCGGCGCGTCTCCGCCACTTCGCCTTCGCCAGAGTGAGCTTGGGGACGATCTGCGTCTGGATCGTTTTTGCGGTGTTTTCCAGCACGCCGATAATGCGGTAGGCCCGCTCCACCTCCACCTGGTTGAGGCGCTCGTTGATGGCAGCCACGTCGCTGGCGCGCTTGGATTCGAAGCGTTCCTTGAGCGCCGGGTCCTCGATGGCAATGGAAGCCTCCGGGTCGTAGATGGTGAAAAAGCGCCCGGCGGTGAGGCCCCTCTGGGCCAGCGCCCGCTGCCAGGCGGCGAACACCTCTTCCGGATTGTCCTCCCGCGCAGCGTTGTCGATCTGATTGAGGATGTAGAGAAACTTGGTGGAGTCGTGGCGATGAATGGTTTCGGTCACCAGGTGTTCCAGGGTGTCCTGCATGGCCCCCGGCTCCGGGTGACGCGCGTCGAAGAACACCAGCACCAGGTCGGAGAGGTCGATGATGTGGTCGGTGATGCGCAAGGTGGAGGTGCGCTGCTCGTCGGCATCGAATCCCGGCGAGTCGATGAGAATTTTCCCACGCAGCTTCTCGCTGGGGCAGGTCTTGAGCTGTAGATAAGCGTCGACCCGCGCGCCTTCTCCTTCAGCTACCTCCTCGATGTCCCGGCTCATCTGATAAAAGGGGAAGCGCGGATCCGCATCCAGCGCACGACCAGGCAGGGTACGAT
>DATIPL010000560.1:0-1515 GCA_035471965.1 Gammaproteobacteria bacterium | reverse complement strand
TTGTTATGGTTTTCGAGCAGGAGGCTCCCTCGGATCGGAGGGCCGGACCATGACTGGCTTCGTCGCTTCCCGGATCCGCCTCAGGTTGCTCGCCGAACGTCTCGCCGGCTGGTGGCCCCTCGCTCACCGCTCGCGGCGCCCTCTGACGCGCTGGACCGACGAGGCCCTGGACCGCAGGCTCGCGGCCCGCGGACGCAACCGGGCTCATCTCTTCCTCGACTGCCCCGGCACCGCGCCGCACCGGCGGCGCATGGCGCGCATGATGGCGCACTTCGGCGTCAGACCCGAGCAGGCCGTATGCGAGTTCTGGGGCGTGCTCAAGGCCGCCGACCAGACCTGCGTGGCCTGCCCGAATACCCGGCGCTGCATCAGCTGGCTGGACTGGCCGGTCGGCCGGGACGCGCCGCGCGTCTTCTGCCCCAATACCGGCGTCTTCGACGCCATCGCTTACGCCGGGCGGGAGAGCGAGCAAGACATGGCGACGCCCGTGCGCTTGCGGGAAAAGGTCTTGGCGTAACGCCTCGGATGAACGCTTGGATAGCTTTCCGGCGGTCGAGCATGCGCTTAAGTGCGCCATGATCCAGGAAAGCTATTAATTCCGTAGGATTTTGATATAAACCAGACGCGTGATCGATCCTGTGGGACGCGCGTAAATGCGCCGCGTGCTCATTCGAGATTCCGGACGATTGGGTAGAACATGTCTCGAATCCTTGCCTTCACGAATGGCCCGAACGATTGGCGAGTCCTATTGGCAGATCCGGTCAAGCATTGGCGCATCGGATATTCCGCACGGACTTTGGCACATTGCTGGGAATCTGCGGTTGGCTTTCCACCTGAGGTCTCTGCAGTGCTTGAGAAATCCGATCATCCGTTGCTTGACGATCTCACACCGGTCTTAGCCGTACCTGAATTCAAGGTTCCACTTCCAGGCGGTGTTCGATCGTCTCAGAATGATATTTTCGTGCTTGCGAAGTCACGTGCTGGGCCGATATCGATTATGGTCGAAGGCAAGGTTGACGAATCCTTCGGGCCCACCATTGGGGCGTGGCAAGAGGACGCATCACCGGGTAAAGACAAGCGCCTGAAGTTCTTGCTCGACATGCTCGGCCTCGACGTCATTCCAAATGCCAATGTCCGTTATCAGCTTCTGCATCGTGCGGCATCGGCAGTCGTCGAGGCGAAACGCTTTCATGCAGTGGCGGCACTCCTCCTCGTTCATTCATTCAGAGAAAGGCGCGCAGGTTGGCCCGACTATGAGGCGTTCCTGAAGCTGTTTGGCGTGCAAGCCGCAATCGCCAAGACACAAGCTTTGCCCAGCGCATCATCCCTGCCGCTGTTCTCGGCCTGGGTGCCCGGCGATCGATCATATCTTGATCGCTGAATTATCTCTCGGACTTTCCATTGCGTCGCGGTGGTAGGAATGTCGATGCGAATGCATTACCCGATCCTTACGGCGCCGGGAAAAGCGTTTCGGTCCAACCGAGCAGGCGGTAAGCGATCAAACCGAGCCATTCG
>DATIPL010000559.1:0-1709 GCA_035471965.1 Gammaproteobacteria bacterium | reverse complement strand
AAGAACTCGCCGCTGACGACATTGAAGCGCCCGTACAGCCAGCTGTAGCCGAGATGAACGGCGCGAAACTCCACGAAAGAGTGGGCCGGATCGATCTTGTACTCGGCGGCTACCGCGGCTCGGCCCGCCGGCAGCAGGCTGGTGAAAAGGACTAAAGACAGCGTGAGCGTTGAAGTTCTTGCGAAACTCATGGAGTACTCCCTGAATCTAGGAAAGAATTGTGACTTCCAAAAGACACCGGCGGCCGGCGTCTCATCGTGGGACCACGCGCCCCATGAAAGGTTCGCTGACGCGCACGGTCCGACCGTGGACGGCGGAAGGTTTGACAGCAGAGGGAGTATTCGTTACCAGCCCTGGATGTCGGCCATGTCGGGGAGCTTGTGCGCAATCCCCTTGTGGCAGTCGATACAGGTTTTCTCACCACTCGTGAGAACGGTGGAGTGGGCGCGCTCGGCGCGCGGGCTTTGCCGGGTGAAATCCATGAACTGGAAGTCGTGACAATTACGGCATTCCAGAGAATCGTTGGTCTTCAGCCGCAGCCATTCGCGCTTGGCCAGCTCGATGCGCTTGTCCAGAAACTTTTCCCGCGTATTGATGGTACCGAACACCCATCCCCAGACTTCCTTGGAGGCCTGCATCTTGTGCGCGGTCGATGACAGCTGTCGCGGTCAGTCGTGGGCTCAACGCTCGAGCAGCCTGGGCATGAGTTCAACCAGATTGCACGGCCGCGTGCGGTAATCGAGCTGGGCGGAAATGATCTTGTCCCAGGCATCCCGGCAGGCGCCCGAAGAGCCCGGAAGGCAGAAGATATAGGTAGCGTTGGCGACCCCCGCGAGTGCGCGGGACTGCAGCGTCGACGTCTTGATCTGCTCGTAGGAGAGCACGCGGAAAATTTCACCAAATCCCGGGATCTCCTTGTCGAGAAGCGGCTGCACCGCTTCGGGCGTGCCGTCGCGGCCGGTCACCCCCGTCCCGCCGGTGGTGACCACCGCCTGCACGTCATCGTCGGCGATCCATTGGGCGAGCTTTGCGCGTATGGCATAGACGTCGTCGCGCACCATGCTTTTTTCGGCAAGCCGATGGCCGGCGGACCGCAGCCGTTCCACCAGCAGTCCGCCGGACTTGTCGTCTTTCTCCGTGCGCGTATCCGAGATGGTGAGCACGGCGATGTTCAGCGGAATGAATTCGCGTTGAGACATGTCCGGTAATGCGTGATGCGGCTACAGTATGCGCTGAGTGGTAAGTGGTGAGCGGCAAGCAGGGGCCAAGGAGCGGAACTATCGTCTCCTCACGCCCTGCAGACTACTTACCATACGCCGTTCTCACATCATTCCAAAAAACGGCTGAACGTTCACCCGGGCTCCCGGCTCCACGGATTCGTCCTCATCATCCAGAACGATGAAGCAATTGGCGTCGCTCATGGTATGCAGCAGCCCCGAACCGGTTTTTCCCGTGCTTCGAACCACCGGCTCCCCCTTATCGTTGCGCTCCAGCACCGCGCGATAGTACTCCACCCGGCCCTTCTTCTTGCGCAGCTTGGAAACGCAGGTCGCGCTGAGCTCGGGAGTGGGTCTGGGGTCCCGCTCGCCCATCATCCGGCATAGAGCAGGCTTGACGAACTGATAGAAGGTCACCATCACCGCCACGGGATTTCCCGGCAGACCGAAGAAGGCGGCATTTTCAACAAGCCCGAAGGCCAGCGGCCGGCC
>DATIPL010000558.1:0-2667 GCA_035471965.1 Gammaproteobacteria bacterium | reverse complement strand
TTCCAACGCTGTTTCCTTTTCGGGATCGATGTCATGGCCGATTACCCGGAATCCGCTTTCGACGAGGTTTCCGGCCATGGCAGAGCCAAGAACGCCAAGACCGATAAAGCCGACTTTCTCGTGCATCGCTTGACCTCGATTCGACCGCAAATTCTCGGGGGTCCCCTCACGTAGCCGGTTTCGTGACGTCTTCTCCGGATAAATGCTCCACCGTTTTGCCCGTTTCGGTGAAGGTACGGGTCACGTGGTCGGTCCCATAAATCCACAGAATGGTCATGGGTCCGTCTCCGACATTTATGAAGCGATGCGGCTCGCCTTCCGGTATGTAGGTCGTATCATAGGGCTTGAGTGCAATCGAGTTGCCGCCGATCTCGAGTTCCGCCGCCCCTTCGAGAAGGGTTACCTGCTCGTCGCAGTTATGGGAGTGCATTGGTACCTTCTTGCCGGCCGGAAACTTGGTCAGGCCCGAAGTGAACACCTTCGCACCGCATCGTTCTTTTCCGACGAGAGGTGTCGTCTCGACCCCGTCGCCCCGTTTGACCACGGGAACCTCATCGGCCTTGATGATCGTTGCGTTCGACATGGGCGCCTCCTACCATCTCTGGGTCGGCTGGCTGACGCTCGTGGGGCTTCACCGGAGCCGTAGAAAAATCGATTTGACCGTCACCGCCGAGCTGCACTCGCGTCACGACTCGCCAATTCTGATCGTCCCGGCTGGGAAAATCCAGCCGGTAATGGGCTCCCCTGCTTTCCTCGCGGTTCAATGCGGCGCTGCCGAGTAGGCCGCCCAATAGAGATAGATTTTTCACGCCGAGAGCGCTCTCGAGTTCTTTTCCGCGGACGTCCTCAGACTTGCGCGCAGCATCGCTCAGGCGCATACGGGGCAAGATGTCCTGCTCGAGTCGCGCGTATTCCCGACAGGCCTCGGCACAGCCCCGACCGTCGCGGATCGGTCCCAGTTTCTTATGGGCAAGCATCTTGCAGTCCATGAGAACATCCGCCTGCATCGGTCCTTCTTCCCTGGCGATCAGCGCCTTCAGCCATTCACGGTCCTTTTCGGGTATGGCGGCGGCGGGTCTTGCGTTCGACCCCCGGGCCGCAACAACTGCTGCTGCGGCGCGTCCTGCCCGGCGGCCGAAGACCAGCGACGAGGACAGCGCGGACCCGCCGATTCGGTTGCCTCCGTGAATGCCGCCGGCCGTCTCACCGGCGGCCCACAGCCCGGCAACCCTGGTGCGGCCGTCCGTGTCGATCTCCAGTCCACCCAACCAAGTGTGGCTTCCCGGTGCGACTTCCAAAGGAGTTCGGGTGATGTCGATGCCGCGATGTAAGCACGTCTTGTAGACGTGCGGAATTTGCTTTCGAATCGTTTCGAGGGGAATTTGCGTGGCGTCCATGAAGATTCCTCCCGTCAAGCCGGCCCGCCCGGCGTGAATCTCCATGGCCATGGCGAGAATGACTTCGCTCCGCGTGCTCTTTTCCGCCGTCTCCGGAAAATGGCGCTTGAGAAACTCCTCGCCGTCCTGGTTGCGGAACACGGCACCCGCGTTGATGAAGCCCGTTGGATGGGGGGCGAACCCGAATAGCTCCTTCGGCGAGCAGCACATAGCCTGAAAATCGATCATCTCGATCCCGAGAAGAGCGGCGCCGGCGCGATACCCCAGGACGTACCCGTCTCCCGTGACCTGAGGCGGATTGTCGTTGACGTAGAACAGCCCGCTTCCTCCCCCGGTGCAGAGGATCACTTCGCCTGCCGAGTAGCACACTAGAACGCCGCGGCCATAGTCCACGCCCCACGCCCCAATGACGCGGCCGCCTTCGCAGACGAGGTCGGCGATGCTGGTCAGCGAATGGCAGACGATGCGCCTGTCCGTACGCAGCCTCTTCGACAGGACCTTCGTTAGCGCATTGCCGGTCGTATCATAGTGATGGACGGCTCGAGGCCGCGAGTGATTGGGAAACGCCTTGAGGTCGAGCCTTCCGTCGTCCTTCACGACGAAATCGGCACCCCAGGACATCAAATCCTCGACCACTTCGATGATATCGTGGGTCCAAGTTCTGGCTAGGTCGATATCGATCAACTCGCCGCCGTGATGGAGAATTTCACGCAGGTGCAGTTCCGGACTATCATCGTCGCTCATCGCGGCAGCGAATCCGCCGCGCGCGACCGTTGTGGTTCCGCTGGTGGCCCGGCCCTTGGTCACCTGAATGACATCGACGCCAGCCTCCGCGCATTCGAACGCGGCCATCGTGCCTGCCGCTCCCCCACCGATGATGAGGACATCCGTGTGGTGCTTCTCGATTGGCAGGTCGAAATCCATGTGCAGGCCTATTTTCCGACTTGAACTTCGGTGTCACCGCTCATCAGCGCCAAGAAGCACCGTGCGCAGGCCTCGGCGAAAGCCGGGTCGTTGATGTGCAGATCCAACTCCTCCACTTGGCCCTCGATGAGACTCTCGCGAAGCGATTTGACAAATTCCGCATCGACGGCAGGTTGGCTCCATGGACCGATTTCGTTTCCCGTCAGGTCGTGGGTCATCCGTTTCGTGTGCTCGCTGAATCCGCGTGTCGGGACGAGCACGACGAAAGGCCCGGTCGCCTGGTTCAGCCTTTCGGCCATCATGCGGCCCAGTTTCCTCAATTCCGCCGCATTGGTTCGCATCAACA
>DATIPL010000557.1:0-3324 GCA_035471965.1 Gammaproteobacteria bacterium | reverse complement strand
CAGGGACACCTGATGTCCGGTCTTCACCAGGTTGCGGGCCAAATCCAGCCCGATCATGTCGCCGCCGAGAATGAGGGCGTGGCCTCCCTCCGGCAGCGCCGCGCGGGTATCGCAGGCCGCGCGGAAGGAGTTGAAGTAGTGCATCAGGTGGCGCGCATCCTTGAGCTTCTCCGGCAGAAACGCCTCGCCGCCGGTCGCGACCAGCAGCGCGTCGTAGTGGACCACCTCGCGATGCGCCAAACGCACCACCTTTCGCTTCGAGTCCACGTCGTTCACCAGGCTCTTGCGCCGCACGGTGATGCGCTGGTCCTCGTAGTACTCCGGCGGATGTACCAGCAGATCGACCCAGCTCTCGCAACCCTGGAACACGGCGGGAAGATCGTAGCGGTTGTAGAACAGCAACGCCCCGGCCGAGACGATGGTGACCCGGCTCCCGGCATCGCGTTCGCGCAGCTCTGCTGCGGCGGCGTTGCCCGCCATGCCGTTACCGATGATGACATAGTGCTGGATGTCCGCCATGACTCAGCAGTCCTGCATGAAGAGCTCGTGCTTGCTGATGGAAATACAGTGCGTGGGGCAGACCTTGTAGCAGGCGCCGCAGCGGATGCACTGATCGTTGTCGATCCAGATGGCGCCGACCTTGTCCCACTCGCGAGTCTCGTCGAGCTGGCCATAGCTTCCGTCGTCGCGGATCTGCACGCCTTCGATGAGCTTGATGCAGTCACGCGGCGCCACGTCGATGCACGCGCGGCAGAAGATGCAGTTGTCGACGTCGATCTCGTACTTGAGGTAGCAGAGGTAGCAACGCTTGGCCTCCTCGCGGGCAACGTTCCTGTCCATACCCGTCTCGACCTCGATGTCGAGGCCCGCGAAGCGACGTGACAGCCCCTCGGTGGGAATCGGCTGGCGCGGAATGAAATCCTCGCTGCGCTCGCGCATCGGCTCCGACACCGGCTCCACCTTCACCACCTGGCGGCGCCGCACCCGCCCCATGAGCCAGGTATCGAGCTTGAGCGCGATCTCGCGTCCGTGGCCCACGGCCTCGACCACCGTGGATGCCCCGTGCACGTGGTCGCCGGCGGCGAACACGCCCTCGCAGGAGGTCATGCCGTCCTCGGCGATGCGCACGTTGCCCCAGCGATCCTGCTCCAGATCCAGGTCCAGGTAGTCGAGCACGCTCTTTTGCCCGATGGCGACCAGCACCGTATCGCAGGGCTCGAGGAACTCGGAGCCCTCGATGGGGATGGCGTTGCGCCGTCCGTCCTCGCGCCAGCCGCCGAGCCGGTTCTGACAAAACCGAACGCCCTCGAGTCGACCCTGCTCGCCGGCAACCAGCGCCACCGGTGAGCGCAGGCCGCGGATCTCGACGCCTTCGCGCTTGGCCTCGCGGATCTCCTCTTCCTGCACCGGGATGTATTTCTCCGTGGTGCGGATGTGGATGGTGACCTCCTTCGCACCCAGGCGCCGGGCGACCCGGGCGCAGTCGAGCGCCGTGAAGCCGGCGCCGATCACCGCCACCCGCTCGCCCACGGTCTTCTCGACGCCGCGGTGCAGCTCCATCAGAAAGTCGAGCCCGTACTCGGCCCCGTCCAGCGCCCGCACCATGTCCCCGCGGTCTGCCTGCTCGCGAAGCGGCACCGGTGAGGGGCGCATGCAGCCCGCGGCGAGCAGCACCGCGTCGAATTGATCCCGCAGCTCCGACAGGCGCCTCTCGCCCTCGCCGTTGCCGACCGCAATGCCGGTCTGCACGGAAACGCCGAGACGGGTGGTGTTGTGCACTTCCACGTCGAGCACGTGGCGCGGCAGGCGAAACTCCGGGATGCCGTAGTAGAGCATTCCTCCCGGGCGCCGCTCCCGCTCGTAGATGGTCACGGCGTGCCCGAGTATCGAGAGATCGTGGGCCGCCGCGAGGCCCGCGGGACCGCCGCCGACGATGGCCACGCGCTTGCCCGACGGCGTGTACAGGTCCTCGGTGATGCGATGTCCCGAGGTCTTGAGATCCGCCGCCGCGCGCTTGAGATGGCAGATGTTCACCGGCTCGCCGTTGCCCGGCCACCCGTGCCGGCATGCGGGCTCGCAGGGTCGGCTGCAAACCCGCCCGAGCACCCCCGGGAGCACGTTGGCGATCCGGTTGATCTCGTAGGAGCGTCCGTAGCGCTCCTCGACGATCATGCGGATGTAGGCGGGGATGTTGGTGCCCGCCGGACAGGCCGTCTGGCAGGGCACGTTCTCCTTCACCCAGGCCACGTCCCGGGGGTCGGTGGAGAAGCGCACCGGGGTGACGACACGCCTGCCGTAGGACTGGCGCTTGGAGAAATCCTCGCCTTCGTCCACGTAGATCTTGCGCTGTTGCTGGTCGGTCATTCCCGGTGCGTCCGCGTTGTCGCCCGCGCGCCAATGCCCGGACGGTGGCGTAGCCCCCCTCCCGCCCATCCATGGGATCCCGGGCAGAGGATCCGCAGCGCCCCGGGCAGACGCGCGCTACCCGTTGAGAATCGAAGTGTTCTCAGATTTGAGACTATCGGCGACGCCGCGGCAATCGACCTTGAGCTACGTCAATTTAAGGCGGGACAGGAAAATGGGGCGGCGGCCGAAATGTTCATCAACAAGAGCCAAGATAAGGGCCCTGAGAATCGTCTGGCCGACGGGACAATTTCGGGGAATTTCGGGGACAGCGGGGAATTTCGGCGGGGAATTTCGGGGACAGTATACTTATATCGCGCAATGGCCCAGTCCTTGGGAATTTCGGGGACAGTATGCGTATATCACGCAACGGCCCGGACCTTACCGGGGAAAAGGGCGGGAGACTGAATAGGTATACTGTCCCCGGTTTTCCCGTGTCCCCGGTTTCCCCGGATTTCCTGTCCCCGGATGTTTAACGGTCCGTCGTGCTCCCCGGTTTTCTCGATTCGAGCTGCTTCTTTTTTTGAGTAGCGCATCCGCCACTCATCGGATTCGAAATGCGGGCAGAGAAACGGACTTTGACCAGTCGAGGTCACCGCGCACTTGCTTTTCGGATGAAATAACTGCGCTCCCTTCTATCGACTCCTTTGTCTTTCACCAATGGGCGCACCGACGCCTGATAGAATTGCTCGCCATGAAACTCCTGGTGCTTGCGGGTGACGGCATCGGCCCCGAAATTACGGCGGCCTCGGTGCAGGTGCTGGAAGCCGCATCGGATCGCTTCCGGTTAGGGCTCACGTTCGAGCACGAAGCGATGGGCCACGCCGGCATCGAGCGTCACGGCCACGCGTTGCACGATGAAGTGCTGGCACGGGCGCGCGACGCCGACGGCGTGGTGATGGGCCCGCACGACGCCAACAG
>DATIPL010000556.1:0-3257 GCA_035471965.1 Gammaproteobacteria bacterium | reverse complement strand
ACAGCGTGAAAGATCCGGCGTCATCAACCGCCCGTTTTCCACGTAGAACACGTTGCTCATAGTGCCCTCCACCACCGCGCCGTCGGTGTCGAGCATGAGTCCCTCTGATACTTTGGGATCATCGATTTCATTCACCGCCAGCACCTGCTCGAGGCGATTGAGGTGTTTCAGGCCCGCGAGTCTCAGGTTGACAGAAAGCCGCGTGCGGCAAACCCGCAAAGCGACACCCTCAGCGCGGTTTTCCCGGGGAAACGGCGGCCATGGATGTGAGGAGACGATCCGGGTGGGTGCGGGGTTTGAAGCAGCGCGGTAACCTCGCGCGGAAACGCCACGGGTCAAGATGATCTTTACCACTCCACGCGCAACGCCTTTAGTCACCGTGGTCAGATCGCTTCGAAGCACAACCTCGTCCGGTAGAGGAATCTCGAGTGAGTGGCATCCCGACGCGAGCCGGGCCAGGTGGCGATCCAGGCAAAGCACCTGTCCCCGGTCGACGGCCAGAGTTTCGAACAGTCCATCGCCGTACTGGAGTCCGCGATCGGATACACCCACGCTGGAGCCGGGTTTACCGTTAACCAGAATCACGTCATCGCGCCCAGCGCGCGTAGCGGTCCGCGAGCTTTTTCCCGGGTCTCGTCGAGCTCGCGTTCCGGCACCGAATCGGCAACGATCCCGCCACCGGCTCTCAGCTCCACGTTATGGCCACAAACCGCGATGGTGCGGATGAGAATGTTGAAATCGGCGTCGCCGTTACGATCGAGGTAACCAAATGCGCCGGTGTAGGGACCTCGCCGAATCCGTTCGAGCTCTCGAATGATTTCCATGCAGCGGACCTTCGGGCAGCCGGTGATGGTCCCACCGGGGAATACTGCTCGGATGACGTCCGCAGGAGTGGTATCCGAGCGCAGCCGGCCGCGTACATTTGACACGATATGGTGCACGTGAGTATAGCTTTCCAGCACCATGAGCTCGCTCACCTCGACGCTGCCCGTCTCGCATACGCGGCCCAGGTCGTTGCGCTCGAGGTCGATGAGCATGATGTGCTCGGCCCGCTCCTTGGGATGAGCGAGCAACGCCAGCGACAGCTGCCGGTCTGCGCTCTCGTCGATGTTTCTGGGATGAGTGCCGGCGATTGGCCGGGTCTCTACCCGGCCGGCGCGAACCGAATACAGACGTTCCGGAGAGGAGCTCAATATGGCGAACTCGCCCAATCGGGCGAGCCCGGCGAAAGGTGCAGGGTTGGCCGCGCGCAGCCGGCGGTACAACCCGGCGGCGTCGGCGCCCGAAGCCAGGCCGCCACGCCAGGCGCGAGACAGGTTCACCTGAAATACGTCGCCGTCACGAATGTAGTTTTTTATCCGCGAAATCCCCTCGAGATATTCTTCCGGCGGCGCTTCCGTCATGTTGACGACCATGGTCGTTGTTCCCCCATCCGGATCACCCGGGGTCGGCTTGCCCGCTACACCCAGATCATCCAGCATCCACCGAAGGCAATCGGAAAAAGCGCTCTCGGCCACCGCGAAAGCCCGTTCCCTCTCGTGGTCCCGCACCAGCGCCACGGGCACTCGTGCGGCCGCGGCCACCGGCCAGGGAATGTCGAGTTCGCCGAGTCCGACGACGGGTTCAATCTCGCCGACGAGCTCATAGCCGAGATAAACGAACCAGCCACCCAGGAACGGCAACGACTCGGAGCGCCGTGAGCCACCGCCTTCACGCCTGAACCAATCGTCCAGGGCGTCGAGAAATCCCTTGCCGTCGACCCTCGAACCGTCAAGGCTGAGCTGGCCGTCGGCATCGAGAAAGAGCATCGACTGCGGGAAGGCGAATAGAATGTCGAATCGAGAGCGCGGCGTTCCCCGGGCCGCACTTTCCAGCAGAAAGGGGTAACGCTTTGGGTTCTGGGCGTGGAGGCGGAGCGGATCGAAAGCGTAGTCGATCTCTATTCGACTCACTTCTTCGCTTCCCCGGAACTCGCTCATGCTCGCCTCGCCAAGCCACGGATCTCGATGGACCGCCCGGCGTGTCCCCTCAATTCGCAACTCGCGGGATCAGCTCAAACGCTTGAAGATGAGCGTGCCGTTGGTGCCGCCGAAGCCGAACGAGTTCGACATAGCGGCGTAGATATGCATCTGCCGGGCCTCGTTGGGAACGTAGTCCAGATTGCATCCCTCGCCGGGGTTATCCAGATTGATTGTTGGAGGCGCAATCTGATCACGAATGGAGAGAATGCAGAATACCGCCTCGACGCCGCCGGCCGCGCCGAGCAAATGCCCGATCATGGATTTCGTCGAACTCACCGCGAGCTTGCGCGCATGGCCGCCGAAGGCGTATTCAACGGCGCGGGATTCGACCACGTCCCCCGACGGCGTGGAAGTTCCATGGGCGTTCACGTAATGGATTTCCTCCGGCCGCATGCCCGCATCCTTGAGCGCAAGCAGCATGCAGCGGCGTGCTCCATCGCCGTCTTCAGCGGGAAGAGTAATGTGGTGCGCGTCGCTGCTCATGCCGAAGCCCACACACTCGGCGTAGATTCTGGCGCCGCGTTTTTTCGCGTGCTCGTACTCTTCAAGCACCACTACCCCGGCGCCGTCGCCGAGAACGAATCCATCGCGGTCCCTATCCCATGGCCGGCTGGCCTTCTCCGGCTCGTCGTTGCGCGTAGACAGCGCGCGCGCCGATGAAAAACCGCCGAGTCCCATGGGCGAAGTCGCCATCTCAGCGCCCCCGGCAATCATCGCGTCGACGTCACCGCGCTCGATCATGCGCGCGGCGTCGCCGATGTTATGGGTACCGGTGGAGCAGGCGGTGACGATGCCGTAGTTTGGCCCCTTGATGCCGTACTGAATGGAAAGATTGCCGGCGATCATGTTGATGATGTTGCTGGGTACGAAGAACGGCGAGATCTTGCGGGGCCCGCCTTCCAGGTACGCGGCGTGGCCTTTCTCGATGCCGGGCAGGCCGCCGATGCCAGAGCCGATGGCGATGCCGATACGCTCGGCGTTGTCGTCGGTTACTTCCAGGCCGGAATCGTTGATCGCCTGGACGGCGGCGGCGATACCGAAATGGATAAAGGGATCAGTTTTGCGCATCTCCTTCGGCGACATGTACGGGGACATGTCGAGATTGCGGACGGTTGCCCCTATTCGGCTGGCAAAGCCGCTTGTATCGAAGCTGTCGATCGGGGACACCCCGCTTCGACCGTCAACGATGTTGCGCCACGTACTCTCGACGTCATGACCCAGCGATGTCACGACTCC
>DATIPL010000555.1:0-2491 GCA_035471965.1 Gammaproteobacteria bacterium | reverse complement strand
GGCGGCGATCTCACCTTCGCCCTCCTATCGGACGGGGTCGACGCGGACCAGGAGGTTCTCGAGGGCGATGCCAATCTTCTCGGCGTTGCCGCCGAGGCGATCGGACGCCTGAACCGCCGTTATGGGCCGGGCCCCGGCGGCAGCCGCTTCCTCTTGCTGCACCGGCGCCGCGTCTTCAATGCGGGCGAGAATAAATGGATGGGATGGGAGCGCAAAAGAGGCAAGCTGCACGAACTCAACCGACTTCTGCGCGGCGCCACCGACACGACGTTCATGCCCGTCGCGGCGCCCGCACAGCAGGTGCCGGCCGACGTGCGTTACGTCATCACCCTCGATGCCGATACCAGGCTACCGAGAGACGCAGCTCTCCGGCTGATCGGCAAGATGGCCCATCCGCTGAATCGACCCAAATTCAGTGATGTCGAGCGACGTGTCATCGACGGCTACGCTATTCTGCAGCCACGCGTCACTCCTTCGCTGCCGGTCGGCCGCGAGGGTTCATTCTATCAAAGGGTTTTCTCCAGCCCCGGCGGTATCGATCCCTATGCAGCGGCCGTCTCGGACGTCTACCAGGACCTCTTCGGTGAGGGATCCTATACCGGCAAAGGCATCTACGAGGTCGATGCCTTCGAGGCAGCACTCGCCGGCCGCATCCCCGAAAATGCCCTCCTTAGCCACGATCTCTTCGAGGGAGTTTTTGCGCGCGCCGGCCTCGCCTCTGACGTTGAGGTCGTCGAGGAATTTCCGTCCCGCTACGACGTCGCTGGCAAGCGCCAGCATCGCTGGACGCGTGGCGACTGGCAACTCCTTCCCTGGGTGTTCGGGCACGGAATGGGACCTCAAGCGGCTCCGTTTCTCGGCCGCTGGAAAATGCTGGACAATCTGAGGCGATCTCTGCTTGCGCCGTTCACCTTGATAGGCCTCGGTTTCAGCTGGCTGCTACCAATGCCTTCAGGCATGGTAGGGACCTTTCTTATCCTCGCCGCCATCGCGATCCCGGCATTCCTTCCGGCCTGCTTTTCCGTGCTGCCGCATCGCACCGGCATTCGCCTTCGCCATCACGTTCGCATGCTTGCCGCCGACTTGAAGCTCGCGGCCGCGCAGACCCTTCTTTCGGTCGTGTTTCTCGCCGATCAAGCCTGGCGAATGGGCGATGCTATCGTGAGAACGCTGGTGCGGCTGTTCGCGACGCGCCGCCACCTGCTCGAATGGACGACGGCCGCGCAGTCGACGGGGAGTCCACGACTGGCTCTCCGCGGCTTCTATCGGCAGATGGCGGGTGGCACCTCGCTCGGGCTTGTCATGGCTGCCGGCGCGGTCGTATTCGCGCCGTCATCCTGGCCACTCGTCCTACCCCTTGCACTGCTATGGCTGACAGCGCCGGCGCTCGCCTTGTGGTCCAGCCAGTCGCCGGCCGTCGCACCGACGCTTTTGGTTTCAGATCCGGACGCGCGCGACTTGCGTCTCATCGCCCGGCGTACCTGGCGCTTCTTTGAGACATTCGTGACTCCGTCAGACAACATGCTGCCGCCGGACAACTTCCAGGAGGATCCAAAGCCGATTGTCGCGCACCGAACTTCGCCAACCAACTTGGGTCTCTATCTGCTTTCCACCATCGCCGCCCGCGACTTGGGCTGGGCAGGAACAACGGAGACCGTCGAGCGGCTGGAAGCGACATTCCGCTCGATGCAGAAGCTCCCGCGGTTAAAGGGCCATTTCTTCAACTGGTACGGAACAAAGGATCTACATGCGCTCGAGCCCGCTTACGTCTCATCCGTCGATAGCGGAAATCTCGCTGGTCATCTGATCGTGCTCGCCAACGCCTGCGAGGAGTGGATGGATGCCCCTCTTGCGCCGGCTGCTCGGCTTGGCATGACAGACAATGTTCGGTTGATACGTGAAGCCATCGACGCCCTGCCCGCGTCGAGCGGCGAGCATGGACGGCAGTTTGCCTCCATCCTCGAAGAGATCGAAGCCCAGTTGAATGGGGCGCAAGCGACCGAGACACTGTTGCCGACGCTGCAACGACTTACTGAAGCGGTCACCGAGGCGGATCACCACATCATATCCACGGTCGCCGACGACAGCTCCCCGGATCTGGTTTTCTGGATCGAGGCCCTGACCAAGGCCGTGGCCGAACATGGCCGTGACCGGCTCCAGATCATCGATGCACCAGCGAAGCTGAAGCACCGATTGAAGGCGCTCGCCGACACGGCACGCGAGATGGCGCTTGCAATGGACTTCGCGTTTCTCCTTGATCCTGAGCGGAAACTACTGTCGATCGGCTATTCCCTTGCCGACAATAGCCTCGATCCAAGCTGCTACGATCTGCTCGCTTCGGAAGCACGGCTCGCCAGCCTGTTTGCTGTCGCGAAGGGAGACGTTGCAACACGGCATTGGTTTCACCTCGGTCGGGCAGCGACACCTCTCGGGAGGGGATCGGCGCTGATCTCCTGGTCCGGATCAATGTTTGAGTATCTGATGCCGTCCC
>DATIPL010000554.1:0-18378 GCA_035471965.1 Gammaproteobacteria bacterium | reverse complement strand
CCGTGGCTCACCGTTATGAGGGCGCACCGAAACAGCTCGACAGGAGTCGCGTGCTCGGCGCGCTGAAGCCCCTGCTGGAATCACGGAAGACGGGAAAGATTGGCCAGAATCTCAAGTACGACATGAGCGTGCTGGCAAAATACGACATACGGCTACGCGGGATCCGTTTCGACACCATGCTGGAGTCCTACGTCCTGGACAGCACGGCCACCCGTCACGACATGGACTCCCTGGCGCTCAAGTATCTCTCGCATAAACCCATCAGCTATGAGGACGTGGCGGGAAAGGGGGCCAAGCAGAAGCGTTTCGACGATATCAAGATTGAGGAGGCCGGTCCCTACGCTGCGGAGGACGCGGACATCGCCTTGAGACTGCACCTTGCGCTTTGGCCGAAGCTCGGCTCCGAAAAGTCACTCAGGACCTTGTTCGAGGAGATCGAGATGCCGCTGATTCCGGTGCTCTCCGCCATGGAGCGTAACGGGGTAAAAGTGGACGCGAAAATGCTTGCCGAGCAGAGCAAGGAACTCGAGCACCATATGAAGGCGATTGAAAAAGAGGCGTATTCGGAAGCGGGGGAGGCGTTCAATCTCGGATCACCCAAACAGATTCAATCGATACTTTTCGAAAAGCTCGACCTGCCGGTGCGCTCGAAAACGCCCAAAGGGCAGCCTTCCACGGCCGAGTCCGTGCTGGTGGATCTGGCCGCGGACTACCCGCTTCCGCGACTCATTCTCGAGTATCGAGCCATGAGCAAGCTGAAATCCACCTACACTGACGCACTCCCAGGCCGGGTCAACCCCCAAACCGGAAGGGTGCATACAAGCTACCATCAGGCGGTGGCGTCCACCGGCCGGCTTTCCTCCTCGGAGCCCAACCTGCAGAACATCCCCATTCGCACGGAAGCCGGCCGAAAGATTCGAAAGGCATTCATCGCCGAACCGGGCCATAGGCTCCTGGCCGCGGACTATTCCCAGATCGAGCTTCGCATCATGGCCCATCTATCGCGTGACGAAGGCCTGATCAGCGCTTTCGAAGCCGGCGAAGACATTCATCGCGCCACCGCCGCCGAGGTCTTCGGGGTCAAGGGAGGCAAGGTATCGGACGAACAGCGTCGACGTGCCAAGGCGGTGAATTTCGGCCTTATCTACGGAATGTCGGCGTTCGGTCTCGCGCGTCAGCTGGGGATCAGTCGCGGCGAAGCGCAGCAGTACGTGGACACCTATTTTGCGCGCTATCCCGGCGTCAAGTCCTTCATGGACGAAACCCGCGAGCGCGCCCGAGACCGAGGCTACGTGGAGACCGTATTCGGGCGCAGGCTTTATCTGCCGGAGATAAAATCACGTAACGCTCAGCGGCGACAGTACGCCGAGCGCACCGCCATCAACGCGCCGATGCAGGGCACGGCCGCGGATATCATCAAACTGGCCATGGTACGGATCCATGACTGGTTGCAGAAGGAAAAGGCCGACGCCCGGATGATCATGCAGGTGCACGATGAGCTGGTTTTCGAGGTTTCCGAAGAACATATTCAGGTAGTACGCAAGGAAGTAATCGGGCGCATGTCCGCCGCGGCAAAGCTGTCCGTACCTCTTGTCGTCGATGTCGGGTCGGGGAAGAACTGGGATGAGGCGCATTGATTCGGCCCCGCAAGAAATCCTCCGGGAGGCGGTAACAGCTCGGATCCCTGTGCTAACATTATCGCTAACAAGCTGAAACACCGGCGCGGATTTCCGTCCTCGCATATTCTCTAGAGCTCGCCCATGCTTCTTATCCCTGCAATCGACTTGAAGGGCGGACGATGTGTGCGTCTCCGACAGGGCCGGATGGAAGAAGAGACGGTGTACTCGGACGACCCCGCAGCGATGGCCACGCGCTGGGTCGAGGCGGGCGCTCGCAGGCTCCACATCGTAGACCTGGACGGGGCCACCTCGGGTGAGCCCGTGAACGTGGAAATCATCCACCGCATCGCCGAATCGCACCCGGAAATTCCAATTCAGGTGGGCGGCGGGATCCGCGACGATGAAACCATCGAAGCCTACATCAACGCCGGCGTGCAGTATGTGATTCTCGGCACCAAGGCGGTTTCCGCACCACATTTCGTCGCCGACACCTGCGTGGAGTTTCCGGGTCATATCGTGGTGGCTCTGGACGCCAAGGAAGGCAAGGTGGCCATCGATGGCTGGTCAAAGCTCTCTAATCATGACGTGCACGATCTGGCGCGGAAGTTCGAGCGCGACGGCGTCGAGTGCATTCTGTTCACGGACATCGGCCGGGACGGCATGCTCAGCGGCGTGAACGTGGACGCCACCGTGGATCTCGCCAGAGCGATCAGCATACCCGTGGTCGCTTCCGGCGGTGTCCGGGGCCTCGAAGACATTCGCGCTCTTTGCGCCCGCGCCGACGAGGGCATTTCGGGCGTCATCGTCGGGCGCGCCATATACGACGGGACCCTCGATTTTTCCGAAGGACAAAAACTGGCCGACGCGCTCAGCGCTGACCCGGACGAGTCCGATTGAGCCTTACCAAGCGCATCATTCCCTGCCTGGATGTAGATCGCGGCCGGGTGGTCAAGGGCGTCAAATTCGTCGGCATACGCGATGCCGGTGATCCGCTGGAGGCGGCCAAGCGTTATGACGAGCAGGGCGCAGACGAGCTCGCCTTTCTCGATATCACGGCATCTTCGGATGAACGCGACACCATGATCGGTGTTGTCGAGGCGGTGGCTTCGGAGGTCTTCATTCCGCTCACCGTGGGCGGCGGCATCCGCAGCGTCGAGGACATCCGCCGGCTGCTTAACGCCGGCGCCGACAAGGTTTCGATCAATACGGCAGCGGTTCTCGACCCGGAGCTGGTGGCAGGGGCCGCAGCCCGCTTCGGATCGCAGTGCATCGTGCTGGCCGTTGACGCCAAGCGCAGGCGCGGCGTTGCGAATGGATTCGAGGTCTATACCCACGGAGGACGCAGGGCGACCGACAGGGACGCCATCGAGTGGTCGAGGCAGATGGCGGGGGCCGGCGCGGGGGAGATCCTGTTGACGAGCATGGACCGGGACGGAACCCGCCTCGGCTTCGATCTGGAACTGACCCGCAGGGTGAGTGACGCGGTCTCGGTGCCGGTGATCGCATCAGGAGGAGTGGGCACGCTGGAGCATCTTGTCCAGGGCGTTACCGAGGGCGGCGCGGACGCCGTGCTGGCGGCCAGCATCTTTCATTTCGGTGAGCACACGGTGGGGGACGCAAAGCGCTGCATG
This sequence comes from Gammaproteobacteria bacterium, assembly GCA_035471965.1. Lineage (GTDB taxonomy): Bacteria > Pseudomonadota > Gammaproteobacteria > HK1 > HK1 > CAMYJH01. The sequence goes on along the minus strand of DATIPL010000554.1, from coordinate 15,128 downwards.
GCGGCGCGGGGCATTCCAGTGCGATTGTGACCTTGGCGAAAGCCCCTGCTCGATCCGCTGATTCCGGGGCCTGCTCCTGGTAAATAACGCCGTCTTGATAATGCGAGCAGGTTCACAATTTCGATTCTCGAGGTGGCTCCAGACGTCGCGAGGTCGGCCCGATTCAGGGCGCTCCGGTTGGGTAAAAGTCTCCGATTGCCCTACACTTACCTGCGGGGGGCGTTAGACACTCGAGCAATTCGACATCCTGCCCGTACCTTCATAAGGACCACCTGTGGAGCTTGTCTACGAGATCGCCGGGGATCAGATCGACGGCGCGCGCGACTATCAGGAAGACGCGTTTCTGATTACCTATCTGGATGACGACGGCGGCCAGTCGAAATCGTCGGCGCTCGTCGTCATGGCGGACGGCATGGGGGGACATGCCGCGGGAAACATAGCCAGCAACCTGGTCGTTTCCACCTTCAACAAGAGTTTCACCGGGGGATTCGGCAGCAAGGATCCGGCGAGTATTCTTCGTGCCGCGCTGGAAAAATCGAACAAGGCGATCGCCGAATCCATCAAGGAAACTCCCGCGCTTGAAGGCATGGGCTGCACCATGGTCACCGCCGTTCTGACCAAGAGCAAGGTTTTCTGGCTGAGCGTCGGCGACAGTCACATGTATCTCATCCGCGACGGTGAGCTGATCAAGAAGAACGAGGATCACAGCTACGGCGGCTATCTCGATCGAATGAAAGCTCAGGGCATGGACATCGAGCCGGAGCCGGGCCTGTCGAGAAACATGCTCATGAGCGCCGTGACCGGCGATGAAATCGCCGACGTCGACTGCCCGAGCAAGGGATTCCAGCTGCTGCCCAAGGACCGCCTCGTCATCTGCAGCGACGGCCTCGACACGCTGCCCGGCAGCACGGTTCTGGAAATTTCCGCCTGGACGCCGGTGGCCAAGGAGTGCGTCAGCGCGCTGCTCAATGCAGTTGAGGACGCCAACAAGCCGCGTCAGGACAACACCACGGTCATCGTCATCGATGTGGGCGAGCGCGAATCCGCGGCGTCGGCGGCCCGGAAGGGCAAGGGGAAGGCGGAAGGATCGGCGCAGGAAATCGACGAGCTGCCGAGCGTCAAAGCCGAGCCCCGCGCGGCCAGAAGGGCCGAGAGGAAGGTCGAGCGCCCGGCTGGGAAACGGGGCAAGGGCCCGATCGTCGTCATTCTGGTGTTGTTGCTGACCCTGGCCGCCGGCGGCTACTTCGCGCTGTCGAAGAAGGAACTCGAGCTGCCTCCGATTCCGGTGCCCGCGCCCGAGCCCGAGCCGGCGCCCGAGCCCGCGCCGGTTCCCGAGCCGGCACCCGCCCCGGTACCGGAGCCCGCGCCGGCACCGGTTCCTGAGCCGGAGCCCGCCCCGGTGCCGGAGCCCGCGCCGGCACCGGTTCCCGAGCCGGCACCCGCCCCGGTGCCGGAGCCCGCGCCGAGTCCCGCTCCGGAACCGGCGCCGATAGCGGAGGTGGTGGAAGCTTTCCGCGATCGGCTGAAATCCGGCGGCAGCGGCCCGCAGATGGTGCCCATACCCGGGGGGAGCTTCCGCATGGGCAGTGGCCCGCACAGCATCGTCGCGGAGGAGCGGCCCCAGCGCTCGGTATCCGTCCGGCCGTTCGCCATCAGCACCCATGAAATTACGTTCGCCGAGTACGACCGGTTTGCCAGGGCGACCGGCCGCGCCCGGCCGGACAGCGGCGGACTGGACCGCCAAACGCACCCGGTGGTCAACGTTTCCTGGGACGACGCAAACGCTTACGTCTCCTGGCTCAACAGTCAGACCGGCGAATACTATCGGCTTCCTTCGGAAGCGGAGTGGGAGTACGCGGCGGCTGCAGGGACCACCACGCCGTTCTGGTGGGGATTCGACGCGGGTGAAAACAACGCCCACTGCTTTGACTGCAATACCGGCCTGAATCCCCGCCAGCCGACCCGCGTGGGCAGCTTCGCCCCCAATCCCTTTGGTCTTCACGACACCGCGGGCAACGTCGCGGAGTGGGTGCAGGACTGCTATCACCCCGACTACCGGGGCGCCCCGGCAGACGCCAGCGTGTGGGAAGGAGGGGACTGCACCTTCCGCGTCGCGCGCGGCGGCTCCTTCAGCAGCGCCTCCACGTCGCTGCGCTCTCAAAAACGCGCCAAGCTGCGCGGCAACAAGGGGTACGACAACGTCGGCTTCCGGGTGGTGCGGGAGCTGAAGTAAAGCGGCGGGAGCGAATCCGGATCAGCGGAACCCTCTTTCCCGCTCCGTGCCCTGTTCCGAGGATACGGCTTGAATGAGCTCATGATACCGATGCCAGGCAGGAGCTTCTCTGGTCCGCTCTTGCCCCTGAGCGGAGAGGAGTCGTCGACCCGCGTCAGACTCGAGCAACACGTTCACTGCCTGGCGGAAGTCATCGGGGAGCGCAACATGTGGCACCATCCAGCGCTCGGGAAGGCGGCGGACTACATCTTCGAAACCTTTCGATCCTGCGAATACACGCCGCTCGTCCAGGAATTCAGCGTTGACGGTAAGGGGGTAAGGAATGTCGAGGCCCTGCTGCCCGGTGCTGATCAAAGTCAGGCGGTGATCGTCGGCGCGCACTACGACACCGTGCCCGGCTCTCCAGGCGCCAACGACAACGCCACCGGCGTCGCAGCGGTGCTGGAGCTCGCACGCCTGCTGCGGGAGTTCCGGCCCGGGCGAGAGATACGCTTCGTCGCATTCGTCAACGAGGAGCAGCCTTTCTTCGCCACCGAAGCCATGGGCAGCTGGCGATATGCCAAGCGATGCGCGTCGCGCGGTGAAACGATCTCGGCGATGCTGTCACTGGAAACCATCGGTTATTATTCGGACGAGCCTGGAAGCCAGCACTACCCTTTTCCCTTCGGACTGTTCTATCCCACCCGCGGCAACTTCATCGGCTTCGTCGGCAACCTCCGATCCGGACTGCTGGTGCGGAAAGTCGTGGAAAGCTTTCGCCGGAACGCTGAATTTCCCTCCGAGGCGGTAGCGGCGCCCGGCTGGATGACCGGCATCGGCTGGTCCGACCACTGGGCCTTCTGGAAAGCAGGATACCCTGGGGTCATGGTCACCGACACCGCGCTGTTTCGCTACACGCAGTACCACACGGCTGCTGACACCCAGGAGGTGGTCGATGTCGAGCGGATGGCGCGCGTAGTACACGGGCTTGCGAAAGTGATGCGCGACCTGGCGGGAGAACGGAGCTAGCGCCGGACAAATGGGCGACGGTCCCGGCAACGACCCGATAACGCTTCTACGCGAGGATGCCCAACGCGCATTGGCGGCTGGAGATCCGCTAACCCATCGATGTTTTCTCGCCACCCTGACGGAGTCGGCTCAGCCTGCTGTGAGAACTCTGGTGCTCCGGGGGATTGATTCGGATCGAATCGAGCTCTTTTTCAGCAACACCAGCGCCAAGTGGCGCGATCTTGTCGCCAATCAGCGCTACGAGCTGCTGGTGTATTGGCCGACTATCAAGTGTCAGTACCGACTTCGCGGCGGTTTCGAAGAGATTCCGCTCCAGGAGCTTGCGGCGAGTTGGGGGCAAAAGAGCATTGATGGAAAGCTGCTGGATCTCTAACTACGCAAGAGCACAAGTCCAGGGGAGCCGTATCGAGGATGTCGACGCCTTTGCTGAAACCATTGCGTCGATTCGAGCCGATTCAGCGGACTGGGGCGCCGTCCAGGCACCGCCGACGATTACGGGGATCCGGCTCGAGCCTTTCCGCATCGAGCGCCTGGATCTGTCTCCCGCGCCTACCGTTTACGCGCGTCATCTCTTCGTTCGCATCAGCGGCGGCTGGCGGCTTGATGTTTTGGTCCCTTGAGCCCGGGGGCGACCCGCCCGCCGTTTGGATGTTGATGGCGGCCCCGGGACGCCGCCGCCATCATCGATGAGCGTCCGGACTCCATCACCGTCGGGAGGACAGCCATTCGCGCACCGAGGCGCGGTTTTCGCGCCGGGCCTTCGGTCCTCAGCAGTCACGGTATCCGGATTCCGACCCGGGACTCAATCGGGGACGCGACCTGGTGATCCGGGGCGGGTGACGCGAAAGCGCTGCCGGCACGTGCTCCAGCGCGGCCACTCGCCTTGTGCCCGGGTGGACATCGACCCAAGGAAGATCGGCGGAAGCATCGACGGAGTGCCGGTGGTGGGGCCCCGCCTGTGCGCCCTGTCGAACGCGCGAACGCATTGGATCGTTCGCAGAATGCCCGGGCGGCGGAGGCGGCAAAGTCGATGAATTGCGCCGCCTCGGGGCGCTGCCCGGCGCGGCAGGGGCCGGTGAGGGAAAGCCCCGTCAGCTCCGGATCAGCACGGCGCCGCGATCGGCGCTCGGGTCCAGCTTCACCAGGGTTACATCCCAAACGAGACGAAGCTTTTTCAGTGCGGTTATCAGCATCCAGGACACATCCAGTTCCCAGGGCTTGAGCCCCTGGCGCGCGGACGCCGGCCAGGCGTGGTGGTTATTGTGCCAGCCCTCGCCGAATGCCAGCAGAGCCACCAGCCAGTTGTTGGTGCCGGGCGCGCTGCTGAAGCTGCGGTAACCCCAGCTGTGGCAGGCTGAGTTGACCAGCCAGGTGGAGTGATAGAGGAGCACGAGCCGGGCGCAAAAGCCCCAGAGAAAATAGGCAAGACCGCCGGCGAGCAGCAGCACGCCGCCTAGGATGAATCCGGGAACGAAGTCGTGCTTCTCCAGCCACACGAGATAAGGATCGCGACAGAGATCCTTGGTCTGCTGGCGGATGCGCCGTTCGTCGTAGTCCCTCGGGAAGACGAAAAAGACCCAGCCCACGTGGGCGAAGAAGAGCCCCCGGGCGATGTCGTGGGGGTCGCCGTCGGAATCGGAATGGAAATGATGCTGGCGGTGGTCGGCGACCCAGCGCAGCGGACCACCCTGTAGGGCCAGCGAACCCATTGTCGCCAGAACGCGGATGACGAAGGTCCGGGCGCGAAATGCCCGGTGCGCCAGCAGACGGTGATAGCCGACGGTGATGCCGAGGCCGGTGACGACATACAGCACCAGACCGGTAAAGAGTGCGCCCCAGCTGAACCAGGCGAAGGCGGCTACCGCTCCCGCGTGAACCAGGAGCATGAACGCGACGTGAATTTTCGAGATAGTCTGCGCCGGCACCGGGCCCGAAGGCTCGCGCTGCGCTGTTTCTGCGCCTGAGACGGCTCCCCGCATATTGCCCCCACCATTGTTCTTCTGCCGCCCGGTCCGGCCGTTTCGGACGCCAGACCGCCTTGGGGCGCATCCTAGACGCAGCGGCCGCTGCGCTCAAGCGAGCGCCGGCCGCCTCGGTTTACGAGGCCGGCTCCCCGGCCAGCGCCTCAACCCTCGCCCAGAACGACGTCGAAACGGGCTCTGAGGGCCGCCGAGCCGTCGTCGGCCGGGGCCGGGGTGAATGCCACGATCAAGCGCGCTTTTCCTGCGTCGCCGAGCCGGTTGAGCAGAAAATCACCCTCGTTCTCCGGCGCCCCGGCCACGTACATCTGGGTGATGAACGGGGCCGCGCCCGGCGCGGTCACGGCGAAGTGTATGTGCGGCGCGCGCCCGGGGTAGGGCACGGGCTTGATGGTGCGAAAGCGGTAGGCGCCTTCTCGCGAGGTGGTGACGTGGCCGTAGCCCTGGAAGTTTTCGTCCAAAGGCGCGCCGCGGCGATCCCAGGGATGGTGGTAGCGTCCGAATGCATCGCACTGCCAGATTTCCACCTGCGCCCCGGCCACGGCCCGCCCGGCGACGTCAAGCACCCGGCCGCGCAGATCGGTGATTTCGCCCTTGGCCAGCGTCGACTTGCCCGCGACCTGGACCAGATCGTTGTCGGAATCCAGCGGCAGTTGTTGCGGATAAAAAGGACCTCGAGTCTGGGCCGGAGTCGCGAGCAGGGCTGCCGCCGCGCTCCCGGCTCCGGCAATTCCGGAAACGCCGATGGCGAGCGCAGTGAGCGTACGGCGCCTGCCGACACTCAAAGCTTTGCTTTCGTCCGATTGCATGTCTCTGCCTCCATTGCTTCACCGGCTATGCGGCAACTCCGGGGTGGGTGAAGACCCGTGTCTTCGAGTAGACCGCCCTGAACGCCCGAGTTCACCGCGGCAGCCACCCCTTCGCTGGCCGGTCAAAGACCACGGGTAGCGATCACTTCCCTCGCGGGCGAGCGGTCGCCGGTGCAGCTGATCATCCTCGGCGCATCAACGAAGCTGAGCCGGAATCCCAGCCGCCGGTAAAGCTGCACCACCCGCTCGGTGGCCTGGTTCGAGAGCACCACCGGTCCGCGGTGACGGCTGAGCCAGAGGGCGAGGCGCTCCTGCTCGCCCCAGCCAAAACCGTTCTTGGCATACTGGGTGAACGGCACGTCATACGGTGGATCGGCGTAGATGAAATCGCTGCTTTCCGCCGGCAGCTTCTCGAAGTCCAGGTTCTCGAAGCGCCAGCCGGAGAGCGGTTCGCGGTACGCGTCGAAGTCCCGGATGTAGTTGATTCCCTTGTGGTGACCGAAGGGAACGTTGAATTCGCCTTTGCGGTTAAAGCGGCAAAGCCCGTTGTAGCCGGTGCGGTTGAGGTAGTAGAAGAGCTCCGCGGCCTTACGGGTTTCCAGCCCGCGTCCCGTCACCAGACGATTGAACTCGGAACGGTGTCTGTAATAGAGCGCGCTTTCGTTGCGCATCGGAATACGGATTCTGAGGCCTGCCTGCAGGTGGCGATAAAAGTTCACCGGATGGGGATTGACGTCGTTCAACAGCGCGCGTTTGGGGGCGAGTCCCAGGGCAACCGCGAGACCGCCGCAAAAAGGCTCGATGAGCCGGCGGTTCCGGTGCCGCCGCCACAGGTCGGCCAGCCTCGGCACCAGCCAGCGCTTGCCTCCGGCCCATTTGAGCGGCGGCTTCAAGGCGACGAAATCGCGCCCGTTGCCGGGGGATGACTGCGTCCGCCTGCTAGCTGCGCGGTTCATTGGTCGTCCGTTTGAATCCCTCGCAGTCAAGCGTGGCGTCGAGCCAGGCCGCTGCCTCCTCCACATCCGGGAGTTGTCCGCGAATTCCCAGCTCGGTCTCGCGATAATCGCCGTCCATGTGCGGCAGGCACGAGAGCTGCACCCCGGGAAACCGGGCAACGAGGTCCTGAATGATGTGGATGATCTGGCCTTCGCTGGTGCCCGGAAGGGTCAGCAGTCGCTCCACCGGCCTGTCGCTGCGCGCCAGGTGCGGATAACGATGGTCCAGCAACCAGTCGAGCATCGGCCAGCCCATCTGCGGGAATCCCGGCACGAAATGGTGGTCGCCGAGGCTGAATCCGGCAATTTGATTCACCGGGTTGGGGATGAGCGTGCAGCCCTGCGGCAGGTTCGCCATGTGAATGCGCTGGGGATAGGCGTGCTCGCCGAAGCGCGCCTCGATGATCGCCGCCGCCTCGGGGTGCTTGACCAGGCGCACGCCGGCGGCCTGGGCGGCGCACGCGCGGGTGTGGTCGTCGGGTGTGGCGCCGATGCCGCCAAAGCAAAAGACGATGTCGCCGTCGGCCATGGAGCGCCGTAGCGCGATGACGATCCGATCCGGATCATCGCCCAGATATTGACACCAGCTCAGCTCGAGCCCGCGGCGATTCAGGGCCTCGACCGCGTGGGCGAAATGGCCGTCGGCGCGTTTCCCCAGCAGGAGCTCCGAGCCGATCACGATGAGGCCGAAGGTCACCCGCTCCCCGCTCACGGGATCTCCGCCGCCGGCGCGCCTGGACCGCCCTGAAAGTAACGCCCTCGAACGCGCTCCGCGATGCTCTCGTGAATGCACAGCAACGCCGGAATCACCATCAGCACGAGCACGGTGGCGAAGGCGAGGCCGAAGGATATGGACACCGCCATGGGGATCAGGAACTGTGCCTGGAGCGAGGTTTCGAAAAGCAGCGGCGTCAGGCCTGCGATGGTGGTGAGTGAAGTGAGCAGCACGGCGCGCAGGCGCCGGCACGCGGCCTCGACGATAGCGGGCGCGCCGGTGAAGTCGCCGTCTTCCTTGAGCTGCTTGTAGAAAATGACGAGGATAATGGAGTCGTTGACGACGATGCCTGACAAGCCGAAGAACCCGAACAGGGAGAGGACGGTGAGGTCGATGCCCATGAGCCAGTGGCCGAGCATGGCGCCTATGAGGCCGAAAGGGATGGCCGCCATCACCACCAGCGGCCAGCCGTAGGAGGCGAACACCCAGGCCAGAACCAGGTAGATCATACCCAGCGCAAAGAGCCCGCCTACGCGCATGTCGGCAAGCGTTTCCTCCTGGTCGGCGCGCCTTCCCTCGAACGCGTAGCCGACGCCGAAGCGTTTTTTGAGCGACGGAAGCACGTCCTTCTTGAGCGATTCGATGACCGCGTTGTTGTTCGTCACTGCGGGATCCACGTCGGCGCTTACGCGCACGGAGAGATGACCGTCGAAATGCCTGAGGGTTTCGAAGCCTCGACGCGTTCGGATTTCCGCTACGGTTGGCAGTGGCACGACCTCTCCGGAGGCAGGCGCGATGCTCAGGCTGTCCAGGCTGAGCAGATTGTGGCGCTCCCGGTCCGGCAGCATGACGCGCACTTCGACCTCTTCGTCGCGATCCTGATAAATCTGCGCAATTCTGCCGTCGTAGGCGCTTCTCAGCTGCCGCGCGACCTCGTCCACGCTTAGACCCAGCGAGCGGCCTTCCGGCGTCAGGCTGAAAATGAGCTGCTGTGGGCCGTAGGGCATGTCGTCGTCGACGCCGATGACGCCGGGGATGAATTTGAGCGTCTGCGAGAGCTCGACTGCCGCCGCCTTGTTGGCGTTGGCGTCATCGCCGAAGAGGCGAACGTCCACGTCCCGGCCGGGGGGACCGGCACGCTGCTCGATGATGGTGAGCGATTCGATGCCGGGGGCGCTCGGCAGGTGCGCGCGCCATCGTTGAAGAAACTCCGGGTTGCGGACATCCCGGTGGTCCGGCTCCTCCAGCTCGACGAAGAGCTCCGCGTACTGATTGCCGGAAACGGGCGGCTGGCGCCGGTCCAGGTGGTCGAAGGAACCGAGCCTCACCACCGACATGCGTACGAGGTCGGCGCCGAAGCTCTCCTCTGTCCGATTCAAGGAATCTTCCAGCCGCGTCATGAAGTCGGCTACGCGTTCTGGGGATGTGCCGGCCACGAAGCCGACTTTAGCCTGGATCACCGTGCCCTCGGTGGTGGGAAAGAAATTGAAGACGACTCTGCCTCCGGCGAACAATCCCGCGGAGAGCATGAGCAGGGCGACGGCGCCGGCGAGCGTGGTCAGGGGATTGGCAACCGCCCGGGTCACCAGCGGACGGAATCGGCGTTCCCGGAATCCGTTGATTCCGCTTTCCAGGCGGCGTCGCAGTTTCGACGGCGCGTCGCGGTGCAGGTGCTGAAAGCTCTGGCGCAGATGGCCGGGCAGAACCAGAAAGCTTTCCACCAGGGAGGCGGCGATGACGCAAATGACGACGGTGGGAATGTCGAACAGGATATTTCCGATGATCCCGCTCACCAGCATCAGCGGAATGAACGCCGCCACCGTGGTGAGTGAGGATGCGACCACCGGGGCGAGCATGCGCCGCGCGCCGCTCTCGGCGGCAATCAGCGGCTCGGTGCCGGATTGATACTCCGCCAGCGCGTTCTCGCCCACCACGATGGCGTCGTCGACGATGATACCCAGGGTCATGATCAGCGCGAACAGGCTCACCATGTTGATACTCCCGCCAATGGCGTAAAGCACCCCCAGCGTCAGCATGAATGAGACCGGTATGCCGGCGGCCACCCAGAAGGCGACGCGGCCATTCAAGAAAAGGTAGAGAATGATCACCACAAGGACCAGACCGCCGGCGCCGTTCTTGAGCAGCATCATTATTCGTTCGCGTATCAGGCGCCACTGTTGATCGTAAATGTGCACTTCGACCCCGGCAGGCAGCTGCGGTGAAATATCCTCCTGCCATTGCCGCAGGATCCGCGCTGCCTCCAGGCTGTCCGTGTTCTCCGCGCGTTTCACCGAGAGCTCCACCGCCGGCTGGCCGGCGAAAATCAGACGGGTGGTCTGGTTCTTCGGTCGGCGCACGACCTCGGCCACGTCGCCCACGGTGACCAGGCGGCCGGTGTCGTCGGAGAGAAGAGGTATCTGCTCGAAGCCGAGCACGGTGCGCCGCTGACCCAGCGCCCGCAACTGTCGCGAGACGTCGTCCCTGCCGACGGTGCCCGCGGGCAAGTCGCGGCTCTCCTCCGCGACGCGCCGGGCGATGTCCTCCAGGGACATGTCCAGGGCTCTCAGCGCCGAGGTCGGCACCTGAAGGGCAATCTCCTCCTCCGGCAGCCCGTTGATGTCCACCTTGGCTACCCCCCGGGCGAGCAGGTCGCGCTCCATGCCGCGGACCAGCGGCCGCAGACGCTCCAGCGCCACCGGTCCCGTGACCAGCACGCGGGCCACCGGCTCGTAGCGCACGATGCGGGTAATCTCCGGTTCTTCCGCGCTCGCCGGCAGGTTACGCACCAGCGCCACCTGTTCCTTGACCCAGTCCAGAGCGATGCCCATGTCGGTGCCTTCCTCGTACTCCAGCGTCACCCGGGCGCCGCCTTCGCTGGCGGTGGAGGTCATCTGGCGCAGCCCGTCGGCGGTGCGCAGCGCCTGTTCCAGCGGATTGACCACCGAGTCCTCCACGTCCTCGGCGCTGGATCCCGTCCAGGTCACGCGTACGGTAATAAAGTCCAGAGCGAAGGTTGGAAAGAACTGGGTGTTCAGATGGACCAGCGACCAGATCCCGGCGAGGATCATCATCGCCATGAGCAGATTGCACGCTACCCGATGACGGGCGAAGGTCCCGATGAGATCGTCCTTGTGGGCCGAAACCATGCTCATGAATGCTTTTCCGCCGAAGCCGGCTGTGCTCGAGCGAACGAAAGAGTTTACCAGCGGTTGAACCGTGGCAGGCGCCACGGCGTGTAAAATGTAGGCACCTGGTCCATTTGCCAAAAAAGGACTCTGGAAACATGGAACGGATCAAGTGGTTCAAAACCGTCGGCATGAGGGATGTTGCCACCGTCGGCGGCAAGAACGCCTCCCTGGGCGAGATGATCGCCAACCTGTCTGCATCGGGTGTCAAGGTTCCCGACGGCTTCGCCACCACCGCGCGGGCCTACCGGGATTTCGTAGCCGCAGGAGGTCTCGCCGCGCGCATCGAGGATGCGCTGCGCGGCTTGAACACCGACGATATCGGGACGCTGGCAGAAACGGGCCGCCGTATCCGTGAATGGATCATCGAGGCGCCTTTGGGAAACGCGCTCGAAGAGGAAATCCGTCTGGCTTACGCGGCCATGTCCAACGGTGAGCGCATTCCCGTCGCGGTCCGTTCCTCCGCCACCGCCGAAGACTTGCCCGAAGCCTCGTTTGCGGGTCAACAGGAGACTTTTCTCAACGTGCGCGGCGCCGACGACGTGATCGCTGCCGTCAAGGCGGTATTCGCCTCGCTGTTCAATGACCGCGCGATCTCGTACCGGGCGCATCAGGGCTTCAGCCATCAGGAGGTGGCGATTTCCGCGGGCGTCCAGCGCATGGTTCGGGCGGACACCGGCAGCAGCGGCGTCATGTTCACGCTGGACACGGAGTCCGGTTTCGAACCGGTGGTCTTCATCACCTCTTCCTTCGGCCTCGGGGAGATGGTGGTTCAGGGCCAGGTCAACCCTGACGAGTTCTACGTTTACAAGCCGGCGCTTCAGTCCGGGCGTCCCGCCATACTGCGGCGGGAACTCGGCAGTAAGGCGGTGAGAATGATCTATAGCGACGATCCCGGAAAACGCGTCGACGTTGCCGACGTGCCCGACACCGAGCGCCGGTTGTTTTCCCTCGACGACGCTGAAGTGGAGCAGCTTGCACGCTACGCCGTCGCCATCGAGGAACACTACCGTCGACCCATGGACATCGAGTGGGCCAAGGACGGCGAGAGCGGAGAGCTGTACATTCTCCAGGCCCGTCCTGAAACCGTGAAGAGCAGCGGTGCCGCCCACAAGCTCGAGCGCTTCGAGCTGAAGCAGAAAGGAGAAGTACTCTCCACCGGCCGATCCATAGGTCAGCGCATCGGCAGAGGCCGGGCGCGGCTTGTCTTCGACGTGACCGAGATGCACAAAGTGGAGCCCGGCGACGTTCTGGTGACCGACATGACGGACCCCGATTGGGAGCCCATCATGAAGCGCGCGGCCGCCATCGTCACCAACCGAGGCGGTCGAACCTGCCACGCGGCGATTATCGCCAGGGAGCTGGGCATTCCCGCCGTCGTGGGGACCCGCGATGCCACGGATGCAATCAAGGACGGCACCGAGGTCACGGTCTCCTGCTCCGAAGGCGATACCGGTTACGTCTACAACGGCCTGCTGGATTTTGACGTGCGCACCCTGGACATCGAGACCATGCCCGAGATCCCTTTCAAGATTGCGATGAACGTGGGTAACCCGGAGCGTGCCTTCGATTTTCAGCGGCTTCCCAACGCCGGCGTGGGGCTGGCACGTCTCGAATTCATCATCGGCAACAGCATCGGCGTGCATCCGCAGGCGCTGCTCGACTTCGACGCTCTGGACGGCGATCTCAAGAGTCAGGTTCTCGAGCGCGTCGCAGGCTACGGCAGTCCGACGGCGTTCTTCGTCAACAAGCTTGCAGAGGGTGTGTCGACCATTGCCGCGGCGTTCTGGCCAAAACCCGTGATCGTTCGCCTGTCGGATTTCAAATCGGACGAATACGCTCACCTCATCGGCGGCGACCGCTACGAGCCGGAAGAGGCCAACCCGATGCTGGGTTTCCGCGGCGCTTCGCGCTATCTGTCAGAAGATTTTGCCCGCTGCTTCGAGATGGAATGCGCGGCCCTTCGTTTCGTGCGTGACGAGATGGGTCTGACCAACGTGGAGATCATGGTGCCGTTCATTCGCACTCTGGGAGAGGCGCGGGACGTCAACAAGCTTCTGGCGGCCCAGGGGCTCGAGCGGGGCAAGAACGGGCTCAAGCTGATCATGATGTGCGAGGTGCCGTCCAACGCGCTGCTGGCAGAGCAGTTCCTGGAACACTTCGACGGCTTCTCCATCGGCTCCAATGACCTCACCCAGATGACCCTGGCCCTGGATCGCAATTCGGGACTGGTGGCGGCTCTGTTCGACGAGCGCGACCCGTCGGTCAAGGTGTTGCTTCACCAGGCCATACAGGCCTGCCGCAAGGCGAACAAATATGTGGGCATTTGTGGGCAGGGCCCCTCGGACCATCCGGATCTGGCCCGGTGGCTGATGGACGAGGGTATCGAAAGCGTATCCCTGAACCCGGATTCGGTGGTGGAGACCTGGCTGTTCCTGGCCGGTGAAAAGGTTTAGCCCGCGTCCCCGGCGAAGCGAAACCACAAGGTCGCCGAAAAATCCCCGAACGTCGCCCCGCTGCCTTTTGCATGACGGCGGGGCCGCGGAAGTTCCCCGCCCTTGCGACGAAAGGGCGCCGGACGGGGTCGATTGTGCTGCGTTGCACAAAAAGCGGTTAATAGTCTAAATTAACAAATTCAATACCCGGAAATGCATTGCCCATGGGAACATAATAATGGCGCGTCAAGGCCCGTACTTTCCCGGTCATGGCGCACTTCTGGAGGCGTGAGCCAACCATCAGCACGACGGAAGCGCGGGAGGCGAAATGAAAATTTGTGTCGTGGGCGCCGGGGCCATCGGTGGCCTGCTGGGCGTACGCCTGGCTCAGGCGGGCCATGAGGTCAGCCTGGTCGCCCGCGGCGCGCACCTTCGGGCGATGCAGTTCAACGGCCTGCAGCTGCATTCTCCCCAAGGAGAGGTGTTCAAGGTCGCGGACGTCGAGGCAACGGACGACCTCCGCGCGCTCGAGCCCCAGGACCTGGTCATTCTGGCGCTGAAGGCCCACCAGATCGAGTCAGTGGTGGACGATCTGCCGTCACTGCTCGCCGCCGAGACCCTGATCCTGACCACCCAGAACGGCATTCCCTGGTGGTATTTCCAGCGTCACGGCGGTCCTTTCGAAGGTTATGTGCTGAAGACCCTGGATCCCACCGGGCGCATCACGGCCGGCATCGAGCCGTGGCGAATCATCGGCTGTATCGCCTTTCCGGCGGCGGAGATCGTTCGCCCCGGGGTCATCCGGCACATCGAGGGCGACCGGTTTCCCGTCGGCGAGCTGGACGGCCTAGTGAGCGATCGGGTCCTGGCGGTCTCCAGGGCTCTGACCGACGCCGGCTTCAAAGCTCCGGTGCTGGACCACATCCGCTCCGAAATCTGGCTCAAGGCCTGGGGCAACCTGAGCTTCAATCCCATCAGCGCCCTCACCCACGCCACTCTGGTGGACATCTGCCAGAATCCTGACGGGCGTGAGCTGGCCGCCACCATGATGACCGAAGCCCAGGCCGTGGCCGGCTACCTCGGAATCAGCTTCCGGGTACCGCTGGAGAAGCGCATCGCGGGCGCCGAAAGGGTAGGCAAGCACAAGACTTCCATGCTGCAGGACGTGGAGGCCGGCAAAGCGCTGGAAACCGAAGCGCTCATCGGCGCGGTGGTGGAGCTGGGCGAGCTCACCGGTGTTCCGACGCCTGCCATTCGCGCCATCTACCAGGCGGTGAGGCTGTTGAGCCACACGATCACGGAAGAGGAAGTGCGCGTCGGTGCGGAGCCGGTCGCGCGCAGCGGCAACGGCTCGCCCGCGCTGCGGCAGATTGCCGGCGGCAACGGAAGCTGACCCCTGCGCTCCGCGCTTCTTTCCCAGGCGCCGGCGGCCCGCCGCTCATGCGTTGGGCTCTAGACGAATCGCGCACCCCTTTTTAGCCCTGCCTCCCTGGCCCACTCGCCCGCGGCAACCTTTTTACCCTTCTCCGGCCGAAGCCGCTTTATCCGAATCTGACCGTCGGCCGAGGCTACGGTGATGGCGTCGTCGCTCAAGTCGGTGACCTGCCCCGGTTGAACGCTTTTCGGCTCGAGAATCTTCTCGCAGTCGAAGACGGAGACTGCGGTGTCCTCGAAGCGGGTCCAGGCACCGGGTTGCGGGTTGGCTCCCCGGATCAGGTTCCAGGTGGTTTGCATCGGCATGTGCCAGTTGATGCGGACCAGATCCCGCC
>DATIPL010000553.1:0-3273 GCA_035471965.1 Gammaproteobacteria bacterium | reverse complement strand
CGACTCGTTGCGCGGGAAGGGGGCAAGCCGCTGTCCCTTATCGGTTTCAGCCTCGGGGGCAACGTATTGCTCAAGTGGCTGGCGGAAACAGGCGCGGCGGCACCGGTGGACGCCGCTGTCGCCGTATCAGTGCCCTTTTCGCTGGCCGCAGTCGCCTCGAGGCTGGAACGCGGCGCTTCGCGCCTCTACCAATGGCGACTCTTGTCCGCGCTGAAACGTCGAATGCGGCGCAAGCTCGCATTCCGGCCGCTGCCCCCCGGTATCGGTGACTTTTCCGCCGCGCGTACTTTCCACCAGTTCGACGATAAAGTGACGGCGCCCCTGCACGGTTTTGTCGACGCGGACGACTACTATCGGCGCGCGAGCTGCGGCCCGATACTTCATCGTGTGCGCCGCCCCACGCTCATCATTCACGCCCTGGACGACCCCTTCATGCTGCCCGGCGTGGTGCCGGAAGCGGGCGACCTGTCGCCACAGATCAGGCTGGAACTCAGCCCGCGCGGCGGACACGTGGGTTTTATCGCCGGCGAACTCCCCGGCCTCCCCCGCTACTGGCTGGAAGAGCGCATCCCCCGCTTCCTCGACGAGATTTCAGACGGCTCCTGATCGGGCGCGACGTCGAATCGCTAAAGCCTGGGTTCTGGTTCCCTCCCCCTTGACGAGGGAGGGACAGGCAGGGGGTGAAAGCTAAGGAGCGCGCGAACAGAGCCCGTGGCCCGAATGCCAATCCAACCTCTGCGATCGGCCGCGTAGCGACAGGGAGGGGGGGAAACAAGGAGCGTCGGGGCGAAGGAGAGAACGTTGCGGAATCCCGCAGCGCTCTGTCGGGAAGCGCAATCAGCGGAAAAACGAGGTTTTTACGCTAATTCGCGCTGACGGCCTTCATGCTCAGCCGGATACGTCCCTGTTTGTCCACTTCCAGCACCTTGACCCGAACGCGGTCGCCTTCGCTCAGCTTGTCGCTGACCTTCTCCACCCGTTCATTGGAGATTTGGGAGATGTGCACCAGCCCGTCCTTACCTGGAAGGATGTTGACGAAGGCACCGAAGTCCATCAGCTTGGCGACGCGCCCTTCGTAAATCATTCCGACCTCCACGTCGGCGGTAATTTGCTCGATGCGGCGCTTGGCTTCCTGGGCTGCAGCATTATCCACTGAAGCGATCTTCACCGTGCCGTCGTCGCTGATGTCGATGGTGGTTCCGGTCTCTTCGGTGATGGCCCGAATGGTGGCACCGCCCTTGCCGATGACGTCGCGAATTTTTTCCGGATTGATCCGCAGAGTCAGGATACGCGGGGCGTACTCGGACATGTCGGCCCGGGGCGCGCCAATGGTTTCGGCCATCTTCCCGAGGATATGCAGCCGTCCCTGCTTCGCCTGTTCCAGCGCCTGGTCCATGATCTCCCGGGTAATTCCATCGATCTTGATGTCCATCTGCAGCGCGGTCACGCCCTCCCCGGTGCCTGCGACCTTGAAGTCCATATCACCGAGGTGATCCTCGTCCCCCATGATGTCCGACAACACCACGTGGCTGTCCGCCTCTTTGATCAGGCCCATGGCGATGCCGGCCACCGGAGCTCGAATGGGCACGCCGGCGTCCATCAGCGACATGCTGGTGCCACACACCGACGCCATCGAGCTCGAGCCGTTGGACTCGGTGATTTCGGAGACCACTCGAATCACATAGGGGAACTCGTTCATGTCCGGCAGTACCGCCTGAATGCCGCGCCGGGCGAGTCGGCCGTGGCCGATTTCGCGTCGCTTTGGTCCCATCATTCTTCCTGTTTCACCAACACAATACGGCGGAAAGTTATAGTGAAGCATGAAGGGATCGCGGCGCTCCCCTTCGATTGCGTCGATGATCTGCGCGTCGCGTCCGGTGCCCAGCGTGGTCACCACCAGCGCCTGGGTTTCTCCGCGGGTGAACAGCGCGGAACCGTGGGTTCTCGGCATGACGCCGACCCGGCTGCGGATTTCCCGCACGTCGCTCCGGTCGCGTCCATCGATGCGTTTTTCGCCAGCGACTATGCGTCCGCGAACGATCGATTTCTCCAGGCTGGAAAAGGCGTCCAGAACTTCCGCCGCTGTCCACTGGGGCTCTTCTCCTCCACACAGCTCGGTGACAACGGACTCGCGCAACTCCTGCACCCGGTCGCGCCGCTCGAGCTTGTCCACGACCCGATACGCGTCGCCCAGTCTCTGCTCGGCCAGCTGCCTGACGCGCTCGGCCAGCGGCTCGTTTTCCTCCGGCGCCACCCACTGCCACGCCGGTGCGCCCGCTTCCGCCGCCAGCGCTTCGATACAGCCGATGGCCGCCTGAAACTGCTCTTGTCCGAACATCACCGCGTCGAGCATGACCTTTTCGGGCAACTCTCTGGCTTCCGACTCCACCATCAGCACCGCTTGTTTGGTGCCGGCAACCACCAGGTCCAGCTTCGATTCCGCCAGCTGGCTGGCGGTCGGGTTCAGCACGAAATTGCCGTCAACGTAGCCGACGCGCGCAGCACCGATGGGACCATTGAATGGTATGCCGGATACCGCAATGGCGGCGGAGGCGCCGATCAGGGCCGGAACGTCGGGATCCACCTCCGGATCCACCGAGAGCACGGTGGCGATAACGTGGGTTTCGTTCTTGAATCCCTTGGGGAAACTGGGCCGCAACGGACGATCAATGAGCCGGCAGGTCAGCGTTTCTTTTTCGCTGGGACGGCCTTCGCGCTTGAAGAAACCTCCGGGAATTCGTCCGGCGGCGTAGGTTTTCTCCTGGTAGTCCACCGTCAGCGGAAAAAAGCCTCGATTGGGGTCACCGGATTTTTCCGCGACGACGGTCACCAGCACCTGGGTATCCCCGAGACTTGCAAGGACGGCACCGGAGGCCTGGCGGGCGATTTCTCCAGTTTCGAGTACCAGGGTGCGGCTCCCGAACGGAATGGACGTAGAGTGAGCGGTCATATTTCTTTCCCTAACGGACGACGAGGCCCTATGCTTCGCGTCTCTTTGCAAACGGACAGACGTTACGCTCCACGGTTATCACCGGGATCGAACGAGGACTCGAGGTTTGGCCTCCGGCCGGGCCGGTGGAGGCGACGGGGATGACGTCACCGACGCAGGCCAAGGCGGCCGATAAGTGCGCGGTAACGTTCGATGTCTTTATCTCTGAGGTAATCAAGAAGCCGTCTGCGCCGGCTGACCATTTTCAGCAGGCCCTGGCGCGAGTGGTGATCCTGAATATGGGTGCGAAAGTGATCGGTAAGATGCCCGATGCGGGCGGACAG
>DATIPL010000552.1:0-4803 GCA_035471965.1 Gammaproteobacteria bacterium | reverse complement strand
GTCGGTAAAGGCCGCATACATCGGACATTTCTCGCGAGAATAGCGTGTGCCGTCGGGGTAGGCGTGGTGAACAAGATCGTGCATAGGCTCGCCGACCAGTTCCTCCACCTCGTAGCCCAGCATCCTCGCGGCAGCCGGATTGACGAAAGTGGCTTTTCCTTCCAGGTCGAGTCCGTAAATGCCTTCACCCGCGGACTCG
This sequence comes from Gammaproteobacteria bacterium, assembly GCA_035471965.1. Classification (GTDB taxonomy): domain Bacteria; phylum Pseudomonadota; class Gammaproteobacteria; order HK1; family HK1; genus CAMYJH01. The sequence continues at coordinate 4,604 of DATIPL010000552.1, read as the reverse complement.
AGAATAAGCCGATTCTGCTCTTCGGCCGCGCGTAACCTTTCCTGCGCCTGCTTGCGCTCGGTGATATCGACCACGGTGCGCTGGATTGCGGGCTTTCCCTCCCAGGTGATTGCCCGGCCCCGGTTCTCGAGCCAGATCCGGCTTCCGTCCTTCTTGACGCCTTCGAATTCGTAAGCCGGAATGTCTTCCCCGCGGAGCCTCGCCTGCGTGTATCCGGCCATGCGATCACGCTCGTGAGGCGCAATGTGATCCCTGGCCGACTCTTGCTTCAACAGCTCTTCGGGGGAGTCGTAGCCGAAGATATCGGCGTAGGCCTGGTTGGCGAATACGGACTTCCCATCGACGTGAACGAGAACGCCCTGGATCGATCCCTCGATCAGATCGCGGTATCGGCGCTCGCTTTCCCGCAGCGCCTGCTCGATGGCTTCGCGGTCCAGAGTATTGGGTTCTTGGTCAGCAGACATTGCGCGGGAGTCCCCCACCCGCTCAACCGGCGTCTCTGAGCCTTAAGAGAGCGCAGAGAACTTCACCGTGCCGGCTTAAAAATGCCGCGGGTGCTTCCTAAGTTAAGCACCAAAACCGGGCATTGTCCGCCCGGAATCTCCGCCCGTCATCGCCAAGCTCATTCGCGGTGAGACACGCCAGCGATTCGGATTTATCGAAACTTATCAACAACATGAAGATGTCCTCTTGGTCGACGGTGGTCACCGGTCGCCGGCCCCTTCTGCGACCCGCTGCAGGAACCGGCGGATCCGACGGGCATTGGTGCCGACGTCGCTGCGACCCACCCGAGACACCGAGCGCACGTCGACAAGGCTGCCGCCGCCGGCCGCGCGAATGCGCACGACCACGTCGTCCTCGAATCCGAACCAGAAGGTGCGATCGGTGGCTTCGATGCGTCCTTCGCTCGGCGCCGCCGCAACGATCTCCCAGCCCAGATCCCGCGCCGCCGCGAGCGCGCGGGCAAACGCCGCCGCCGGCGGCGCTTGCAGAAACAGTGGACGGATGTCCGGGTAGGCTTCCCGTTGTTGCCGCGCAATACTTTCTCCCCCGTAGGCCGCCGCGTTCGGCGCCCCGGCACGATGCGCCAGCGCTTCCACGAAGGGCGGCGGCTGATTCAAATCCGTGGAGATGTCGTGAATCGGCGGAACGGTTCGCGCCGTGCGCAGATGACTGTACGGCACGGCGGCGACGGCGGCGCCGAGTATGAGCCCCGCCAGTGCCGGCATCAGTCCACGATACGGCCCTTGGCGCAGGATCCATACCGCACAGATGAGCGACAACACGGCGGCGGAGATCCCGCCGTACGCCGACCCGCGCAATATCGTGAACGCCGCGCGCAGCGGCCACACCTCCAAGCGATAGCCGAGTCCCGCGCCCGCCGCGCCGGCGAGGGCGAGCACCGCCAGCGCAAATCCGATGAAAGCGGCTCGCTGCATCCCCGGCAGTATGCCAAAGCCGAACAGAAATGGGGGCGCAAGCCGCGGCAGTTCCTCGTCGCCGCTTGCGGGTTTTCTAGAACGTCGCCACCGCCCCGCAGCTGCGCGGATCGGTGGCGCCTTCGATGAGGCCCGAGGGATGCCGCACCACGGCGCCGGCGTGACCCATAACCTCATCGAATTCTCCGACCACGTTGACGTCGTGTCCCGCGGCGCGAAGCCGTTCGATCACTTCGGCAGAGAAACGGCTCTCCAGCCTCAAATCGGTGCGGGCTTCGCCCCAGGTACGGCTCAACACCCAGCGCGGCGCCGTAACGGCCTCCTGAAGCCCGGCGCCGAACATGGCGTAACGACTGAGCACGGCGGACTGGGACTGGGGCTGACCTTCACCGCCCATGGCGCCATACGCCATGACCCGGCCGTCATTCAGCAGCGCCATCGCCGGATTGTTGGTGTGAAAAGGCAGGCGCCCCGGCCGCAGGTAGTTTTGCTCGCTCTCGTTCAGCGTGAAGCTGCTGCCCCGGTTCTGGCACAGCATGCCCGTGTCCCGCAGCACCACGCCGCTGCCGAACTCCCAGTAGATGCTGTGAATGAAGCTCACCACCCGCCCTTCCCCGTCCGCGGCGCCCAGCCACACGGTGTCGCCCGGAACGGCGCCGTTGCCCCAGGGCATGGCGCGCTGCGGATCCACCCTGGCCGCAAGAGCATCCAGCGACTCGTCGGACAGAAGCGCACGCGGGTCTTTTTCCATATAGGCCGGATCGGTGCAATGGGCGTTGCGAACCAGGATGGCGTGCTTGGTGGCCTCGACCATGCCGTGCAGGTGAGAAAACCCCTCCGCCTCGTCGCAGTGAAGCCGATCGAAGATGCCGAGAATCATGAGCGAGGACATGCCCTGGGAAGGCGGCATGACGTTGTAGACGGTGCCGCAGCCGAGCGCCACCGAAAGCGGCTCGGTTTCCCGGGCGCGCTGGCGGGCGTAATCTTCGGCACTCACGGGGCTGCCCGCCCGCGCCAGGTCCGCGCCGATTCGCCGCGCCAGCCCGCCACGGTAAAAATCATCCAGCCCCGCTTCTGCCAGCCGTCGCAACGTCGCCCCCAGTGCCGGCTGCTTGAACAACGCGCCCGGCTGCGGCGCCTGACCGTCGATCAAAAACGTCTCGGCCCACCCGGGAACGTTTTCGAGCTCGCCGCGCTTGGAGACGGTGTTCTGGTGCTGGCCGTCGGTAACCGGCACCCCCATTTCGGCGTAATGCACCGCATCTTCCAGCAGCCGGGCCAGCGGAATTCGCCCGCCCCAGTCGGAACTCATCTCCAGGGCACTCTGCCAGCCGCCGATGGTGCCGCCCACCGTGTTGGCGGCCAACGGACCGCGCGCCGGAATCTCCGAATATCCACGGCCGCGGTAGAACGCCTCGTCGACGTTCCCGGCGGCTGCGCCGATGGCGCTGATGGCCCGCGGGGGCCGCCCGTCCGGCGTGCTGATGAGCCAGAAGCCGTCACCGCCGAGACCGTTCATGTGGGGATAAACCACCGAAACGGTCGCCGCCGCGGCGACCATGGCCTCTATGGCGTTGCCGCCCTCGCGAAGCACTTGAAGCCCCGACTCCGCCGCCAGGTGATGTGAGGAAGTGACGATGCCGCGAGTGGCACGCAGAGTCTGCAGCATGATTCAGTCCTTTCTGTCCGCCAGGGTGTAGTCTCGAACGACCTCCGCCACGCGGATACGAAAGTCGGCGAAAATTTCTTTCTTGCCGCGTTCCTGCGCCAGCCGATGCTCGGCCTGCCCGCGCCAGCGTTCGACGGCGTCCTCGTCGCGCCAGAACGAAAGGGATGCGTATTTACCTTCGTGGGTCAGGCTCTTGAACCGTTCGACGGACACGAATCCGTCGACATCTTCGAGTCTGGCGCGAAGTTCCGCCGCAAGATCGAAATAGACCCGATCCTTTCCCGGCCTGGGCTCGAACTCGAAAATGACGGCAATCATTGCTTCGCTCCGCGGTTACTTGATCATGAGGCAATATGCTTGAAACCTTCGATCGAACGTCTCAACCGCTTCTTCCCGCAAGATAGCGATCCACCATCTCCGGCGCGCTGCCGAGATAGTTGGCCGGGTCGGCGAGTTTTTCGATCACTTTGCGCTTCATCGTACCCGAGATCTCCGGATGAGCGGCCAGCGCGTCGACAAAGGGCGTGCCTTTTTCGAGCGAATTCCGGCAGCATTCGTAGACCACGTCGTGAGCGCGGGTGCGGCCGAGATGCGGCGCGAGTCCCATCATCACCGCTTCCGCGACGATGAGCCCGCCGGTCGAGTCCAGGTTGCGTCGCATGGCGTCCTCGCGCACTTCCAGTCCGCCGAGCATCTCACGCGCGTTCTTGAGCGCACCGGCAGCCACCACGAAAGCCTCCGGCAGCGCGTGCCATTCCACGTGCCACTGTCCCGTCGCCCGCTCGTGATCCTGGACCTGAGCGTCGAGCATGCTGCCGTGCAGCTCGCGTACGATTTTCGACGCCGCCAGAAGCATTTCCGAGGCGATGGGGTTGCGCTTTTGCGGCATGGTGGAGCTGGCGCCGCGCCCGGGCACGAAGGGCTCGTACACCTCGCCGATCTCGGACTGCATCATCAGCATGACGTCGTAGCCGATCTTGCCCAGGGTTGCGGCAATCAGCGCCAGCAGTCCGCTGACCTCGGCCAGGCTGTCGCGGGCCGTATGCCAGGTGATTTGCGGCGGGCTGAGTCGGAGCTCTTCGGCCAACGCCTGCTGCACCGCAAGACCGTCTTTTCCCAGGGATGCGAGCGTGCCCGCGGCCCCGCTGAATTCGCCCACCAGCACGCGGGGTGAAAGATCCTCCAGCCGTTGCAGGTGCCGATCGATGGACGACAGCCAGACGGCGCACTTGTAGCCGAAGGTGATCGGCAGCGCGTGCTGCAGGTGACTGCGCCCGGCCATGGGAGTGTGCTTGTGCTTTTCGGCCAGGGACGCCAGCATCGCGCCGACGGCTTCCAGATCGGCCCTGACCAGCGCCAGCGCGTCGCGGATCTGCAGCACGTCGGCGCTGTCCATGATGTCCTGGGTGGTGGCGCCCCAGTGACAATATTGTCCGGCGTTGCCCTGGCACCATCCCGTGAGCTGCTCGACGAGCGGCAGTATTGGATAACCCACC
>DATIPL010000551.1:0-2073 GCA_035471965.1 Gammaproteobacteria bacterium | reverse complement strand
GTTCCGGCGAGCACTCCGCTCGAGGTGCTGGAAGATAGAAACGGCCTGGTCAAAGTCAAACTTGCGGATGGCATGGAAGGGTGGGTGGACGGCCGCTACCTGACCAAGAACCTGTCGCCGAGCAAGAAAACCGCCGGATTGGAAGCCGAGCTGGTACAGACCGCGACGGAGCTCGCCAAGGCCCGCGAGCTGGCCGCAGAGCTGGAATACCAGCTCAACCGGGAGAAAGAACGCGCCAGGATCATGGAGGCCGACCTCCTCAAGACGCGTGAGGAACTGGAGAAAAAGTCTTCCAACGGCGGCGACGGTGCCGCGGCTTCGGCTGATGCCGTGCAAAAGCTGCGCAGGGCGACAGAGGAAAACCGGCGTCTGAAAAAGCGCGTTGACGACCTCGAAGCCAAGCTCATGGCCGCCGTTTCAGATTCCGGAGAAAGGCCGGCGGTGATAGTCGAGCGGAACCCTTCGTCCAACGAAGATGCCAGCCTGTTGTCCCGCTACACCGCCATCACCACGTGGCAACTGTGGCAGGTGATGCTGCTGTTCTTCGGCCTGCTGCTCGCTTTCGCCGTCGGCGGTTACGTGGTGGACTGGGAAGTTCGGCGGCGGCATGGCGGCTTCAGGGTCTAGCTGGCGGCAAACTTCTTCGCCGGCACTCGGGCTTCCACGGCAGGCGCCCGGTTCTTGAGCGGGTCAAAACGCCGGCCCGCCCGCGCCGGCGGTCCAGGTATGACGCGGGTCCGATTGAAAGGCTGATCAAGGTGAAGATTGCCAGCTGGAACGTCAATTCACTCAAGGTACGTCTGCCCCAGGTGCTGGAATGGATCGGCGACCACAAGCCGGACGTGCTGGCGGTCCAGGAAACCAAGCTCAGGGACGAGAATTTTCCCGCCGCAGAAATTGACGCCGCAGGTTACGAATCCGTTTTCTCCGGACAGAAGACTTACAACGGGGTCGCGCTTTTGAGCAGGTCGCCGATCGAAAAAGTCGACACCCGGTTTCCCGATCCAGAGACGGAGGAACGCCGCACCATCGCCGCCACGGTTGGCGGCGTACGGGTGGTGAATCTCTATGTGGTCAACGGTCAGGAAGTGGCATCGGAGAAGTACAAATACAAGCTCAAATGGCTGGATGCGGTGGCGGATTATCTCCGCAGCCAGATAGAAGAATGGAGCGACGTCGTTGTCGTCGGAGACTTCAACATCGCGCCGGAAGATTCGGACGTGCACGACCCGGAAGCCTGGCGGGAAGAAATTCTTTGCAGCACGCCGGAGCGCGAGGCGCTCGGAAAGATTCTGAAGCTCGGCTTTCACGACGTGTTTCGCAAGTTCGATCAAGAGGAAAAGAGCTTCAGCTGGTGGGATTACCGTGCGGCGGCGTTCCGCAGAAACATGGGTCTCCGCATCGATCTCGTGCTGGCCACGGACCGTTTACGGAACGCATGTGTCCGCTGCTACATCGATAAAGCACCGCGCAAGAACGAGCGGCCCTCGGACCACGCGCCCGTCGTGGCCGAGTTCGATCTCTGACCGCGGCTCGAGAACTCGCTTCGGAGCATGAAGTACCGGGATTTACGCGACTTCATCCAACAGCTGGAGCAGCGCGGTGAACTCAAGCGCATCGGCGCAGAGATCGATCCGAAGCTCGAGATGACCGAGGTGTGTGACCGCACGCTGCGCGCGGGCGGGGCCGCTCTCTTGTTCCAGCGGCCGAAGGGATACGACATCCCGGTGCTGGGAAATCTCTTCGGAACGCCGCTGCGGGTGGCGCTGGGCATGGGCCAGGAGTCGGTCGACGCGCTGCGCGACGTCGGCCGTCTGCTTGCTTATCTCAAGGAGCCGGAGCCTCCCAGGGGAATGAAAGATGCGTGGAAATCGCTGCCGATTTTCAAAAAGGTGCTGGACATGGCGCCGAAGACCATACGCGCCGCGCCGTGCCGGGGGAACGTCATCGAAGCCGGCGAGGTGGATCTTTCGTCGCTGCCGATTCAAACATGCTGGCCGGACGACGCGGGACCGTTGATTACCTGGGGGCTGGTGGTGACCCAGGGCCCCACCCGGCCGCGGCAGAACCTGG
>DATIPL010000550.1:0-1521 GCA_035471965.1 Gammaproteobacteria bacterium | reverse complement strand
GTTTAATTTCACTCGAGCGAACGACCACGAAGTGAATCAAGAATCAACGGATGTTGACGCGCAAAAGTCATTTAAAAGAGCTTTCGAGGCCCACCGTTCGGGAGATCTCGATTTCGCCGAGACGATCTACCGCGAAATCCTGTCGGCTCAGCCGGAAAACGCGCACGCAATTCATCTGCTCGGGTTGATAGCGTTGCAGAAGGGGCGTGTGGAGGACGCTCGCGAGCTCATTGAAGGGGCGATCGAACGCGACGAAAGCCACGCGCTGTTTCACTGCAACCTGGGTGAGGCCTACCGGCTGCTGGGCAGGCTGGATGAGGCGGAGAATTGTTTCCTGGCTGCGCTCGAGCGGCAGTCGAGCTATCCTCAAGCGCTCACCAATCTCGGCATCACGTTAAATCAGCGGGGCCGGCACGCCGACGCCGTGGCTCGATTTCGCCAGGCCCTCGAGCTGGCCGGCCCGTCCGCGGATGCCTACAGCAACCTGGGCCTGGCCCAGTTCGCGTCCGGCGCCGTCGACGAGGCCATCGTGTCCTTGCGCAGAGCCATCGACCTCGATCCCCATCACGTGGAGGCCAACAATAATCTGGGCACGGCGCTGCTGGAGAAAGGGGAGGTCGAGGCGGCGGCTTTCGTGCTCGAAGAGGCCGTTCGCACCAACCCGCAATCGGCAGACGCCTTGTGCAATCTGGCCCGAGCCCGGCTCGGTCAGTCTGAGCTCGAAGCGGCGGAGGAGTACGTCCGCCGGGCCATCGGACTGGCTCCCGAGCAGGGAAAGTTTCATTTAGTGCACGGACTGGTTCTTGCTGAGGCCCGCAGACCAGAGGAAGCCGAGGCAGCGCTCAAGCGCGCGGTGGAACTGGCCCCCGAACAGGCGATGCCTCACCACCTACTGGGCACGGTGCTGATGAGGGCGGGGCGTTTCGACGAGGCCGAGGCGGAGCTGGGGTGCGCCATCCGCCTGAATCCCGAGCTGACCATCGCCCATGAGGCGCTCTCGCACGTCCATTCCTTCGGCCCCGATGACCTGCCGGAGATCGAGCGCCTGGAGCAGTTCGCCGGGACCCTGGACAGCGCTGCACCGGCCCGGATACACCTCGAATTCGCGCTGGCCAAGATGCTCGACGACTGCGGCGAATACGACCGGGCGTTTTCACATCTGCAAACAGCCAACGAACTCAAGCGGGACCGGGTAAGCTTCGACGCGGCGGAGCTGAACCGGATACTGGAAGATACCCAGCGCACCGTCGATCGGAATCTGATCACGCGCATGGCCCGAATGGGAAGCGACTGCGAAATTCCGATCCTGATCATCGGAATGCCCCGGTCGGGAACGACGCTCGTGGAGCAAATTCTTGCCAGTCATCCGGATGTATCCGGCGCCGGTGAGGTGGGCTACCTGAACGCGGCGGCGCGCAGCCTGGCGCGCGAATCCGGCGTGCCTTATCCGGCCTGTCTAGGCGTCCTCTCCGAGACGATTATCCGGGGTTTCGTGGAGGAGTATCTGCAAAGACTGGAGCA